>DASYWL010000296.1:0-2436 GCA_035936055.1 Thermomicrobiales bacterium | reverse complement strand
GGCTTGTGGGGTTGCTGTGGGGATGGGTCGGGTGGATCGTCTGCGGAGCGTAGTGCCAAACAGCGAACCCGACCGCTGGGTAGAGGCCGGTCACCGGCGCATCGGGGAAGACCGCTTGGTAGGTCCCGCGCCACAGCACCTCCTCCAGTGTGCCATTCACGACGGCGATGGCGACCGACCCGGCAATCACCGCCGGGGTCGCCTCGCGTGCTGCGCTCGGGAACGCGGCCACCATACCGAGCGCCGGTGGGGCGGAGAGCAGCGCGACGTCCTTTCGAGAGTGCCGAGCCGGACGGAAGAGCTCGCGCAGCCCTCGAGGCCCAAGCACCCACAGCGGTAGCAGCATGCACCAGCCGATCCAGTAGACGAGGAATCCGGCGAGGTAGCCGAGTCGATCCCCGAACTGCCGCTGGAACCCGCGAAATGCTGCGGCGGTGGTCATCAGAAGCAGAGGTGGGGTTGCCAGCAGCGCGGCTCGCCGAATGGGATCTCGCTCGGTCATGTCGGCGCTCCTTGCTGCGGTGGACAGCCTGAATCGTGCTAGGTGTCGAGCAAGCGCAACACCGGTTCGAGCTCGGCGATGGCGTTCGGCGTGATCGGGTCGAGGACCAGCATCACATGGCTGATACCCATCTCCGCCAGCGCGGTCAGCTCCGCGGCGAGCGCCGCTGGGTCCGTTCCGTCGATCGGTGGCACGACCTCGCCCGATCCCGACGGCCGGCCAATGCCACCGGTCATCTGCACGAGCGGACAGACGGTGCGCTCCAGCGCTGCCGGGTCGCGCCCGGCCGCCTCGCAGGCGGCGTCGATCCTCGCCAGCAGCGCGGCAAGCCCATCGCGGGTGTTGCCGTAGTCGTGGTTCCAGGCGTTCCACATCTGCACATGTGGCAGCGTGATTCGAAGCATCCGATCGCCGAAGGACCCGATCATCAGCGGCGGGCCGCCGGGCTGCACTGGCCTCGGGAAGAGCAGCGCTCCCTCGATGTCGTAGAAGCCACCGTGGAAGGTACTCTCGCCGGTCGCGAAGAGCTCGCGGATGATCGCGAACGCCTCCTCGAATCGGCTCACCCTCCGGTCATACGGAAACCCATAGCCTCGGTACTCTGCCTCGTTCCAGCCTGAGCCGACGCCGAGGATGAAGCGGCCATTGCTGATTCGGTCGATGGTCGCGGCCTTCTTGGCGATCATCGGTGGGGTGTGGAAGCCGAGACTCGCGACCAGCGGGCCGAGCTGCACACGTTCGGTCGCCGCAGCCAGCGCCGAGAGGGTGCTCCACGCCTCGAACGGGCCGCGTGCCGGCTTCGACCCACTCGGGGGGTACATCAGGTGGTCGCCGAGCCAGATCGAGTCGAGCCCAATCCGTTCGGCCAGCAGCGCCATCTCCTTCAGTTGCGGCCAGTCGTACTCGTATTCGACTTCGGGGAGCTGCACGCCGATCTGGAGTGGTCGCACTGGTAGGTTCCTCGCTTGGTGACGATGCCCTGTCCCGGCATGCGGGATTCGAATGGCGCAGTATAGCGGCATCACAGCACTTGCGGGATGGTACATCCTTGCGCCGCCGGTATCTCAGATGCGGCACCAGAGGTTCAGGTATCATGAGGGTCTTCCGGAGATGGACCACCATGTCCAGCGATCGACGACGCAGGCAACTCGGTGTTCCAGTAACCGCCAGGAGCGTGCCTGAACCTTCGGGTGCGCTGCTTCGTGCCGGGAACCAGGCACTCGCACAGGGGGAGTGGCAGAAGGGGCTGGAAGCCTTCCAGCGTGCGGTTGACACCGAGGAATCGCCCGAGGCCCTGGAGGGACTCGCGACAGCAGCCTGGTGGCTCGACGACGTCCCAACTCTCTTCCCTGCACGTAGAACGAGCATATCGGCTCTATCGACAGGCTGGCGATCGCCTGGGTGCGGCCCGCATGGCCATCGAGTTGGGGCTAGATTTCTACGTCTTTCGTGGCGATCTGGCCGGTGCCGGCGGCTGGTTGCAGCGGGCACATCGATTGCTCGACGGCATCGCCCCCTCGCCAGAGCGCGGCTGGCTCGAGCTCTGGGAGGCGCATATCGCGCTCCTGGAACACAACGATGTTGCGTTCGCGAAGCGTGCCTGTTCAGAGATTCTGGCGCTTGCGGAATCCCTCGACGTTGTCGATCTGGAGATTCTCGCCCTCGCCCTGAGTGGCCTGGCACTCGTGAATGAAGGGCGGGTGGACGACGGCATGCGCCGACTGGATGAGGCGACAACGGCCGCGTTGGCGGGTGAGATGCGCGACGTCGACGCTGTCGTCACCGCCTGTTGCTATCACATCTATGCATGTGAGCACGTTCGGGACGTCCCTCGCGCCATTGCATGGTGTGAACGGGCGGAAGACGTTTCCAGGCGCTGGTCGTACCGCTCGATGTTTGCCTTCTGTCGCTGCCATTACGCGGCTGTGTTGATC
>DASYWL010000295.1:0-7658 GCA_035936055.1 Thermomicrobiales bacterium | reverse complement strand
CACATGCCAATCCATGACGATTCGAGCCCGGTGGCCTCATCAGGAGTAGCTGCCAGGTGCTGAGCCGCATCACCGACTTCGCGTCTTCGTCCAAGGCAAATGGCTCGTTACTGCGGTCTGGGCGCTGCTCGCTGCCGTCATTGTCCCGGGCACGTGGTGCTGCTCGGTCGATGGAACTGGCGGCCGAGCAAACGCTCGCAGAAGCAGCAGGCTGGCTGAGAGCCGATGGCGCCCGGTATGCTGAGTGTGAAACCACGCCACCGACGCTCGATGGCGGGTCGCTGCGCGAGCACCAGGAGCAAGCATGGCGTCGGACGCCAGCCACGCGCCGAAGAAAGCCCGTATCCTCGTGGTAGATGACGAGCCGACCGTCCGAGAGATGGTCGGCTTGAACCTGCGCGCAGACGGGTACGAAGTCGTTTTCGCCGAAGATGGCAATGAGGCGCTCGCAGTGGCCCGGAGTACCCGACCGAATCTGATCGTGCTGGATGTGATGCTGCCCGGGCGGGATGGTTTTGAGGTCTGCCGAACCTTGCGGGCCGAGTCGAGCGTGCCGATCCTGTTGCTTTCAGCCCGCGGCGAGGAGTTCGATCGCGTGCTCGGCCTCGAGATCGGTGCGGATGACTACCTCGCCAAGCCGTTCGCCATGCGCGAGTTGGTGGCGCGAGTTCGCGCGATGCTGCGCCGGCAACAGTTCTCCCGGGAGTATGCGAGTGAAGCTGCCGAACCGATGGAGATTCCGCCCGATGAGCCAGCCAAAGATGACATCGTCACGGTTGGCGATATCGAGCTGAGCGAGGCCCGCCACGAGGCGTGGATCCGAGGCCAGCCACTCAACCTCACCTCAAAGGAGTTCGCCCTGCTGCGCTACTTCGTGCGCCACCCGGGCATCGTGCTTACTCGTGACGCGCTGCTGCGCGAGGTGTGGGGCTACGACTATCCGATCGGCACGCGTACTGTCGACGTGCATGTCAGCTGGCTCCGGCAAAAGATCGAGGAGGATCCGCACAACCCACGGCGGATTCGGACGGTCCGCGGGCACGGGTATCGCCTCGTCCCGATCGGTGCCACCACAGCGAAGGATCGCGACTGACGTGTTCCCGCCACTACCCGGTGAGCAGGAGATCGAACATCCGTGGTACGAGCGGGTCATGCCAGCTTCGCTGCGACTCCGTTTGGTCCTGCCCTTCGTCGTGCTGATGGCGCTCGTGCTCTTCGTGCTGACGCTCGTGTTCGGCAATCGCGCTCGAGACATCTACACCGAGCGGCTCGCCGAATCGCTTGTTGCCCAAGCGAGAACCATCGCTGATGTCGCCGTGCTCGCCTCGGACGAGGCTGGCACGGAACTGGATCTCGCGGCGATCGTCCAGCGGCTCGGAACGTCGGGCGATCGCCGGGTCAGCCTCATCGGGCCCGACGGCGTGGTGCTCGCGGATACGGCAGTGGAAGATCCGGACAATCTGGAAAACCATAACACCCGTGAGGAAGTCATCGAGGCGCGGGCAGATGGTACCGGACTGGCCGAGCGACGGAGTGCCTCTGTTGGCGTGCAGTACCTCTACGCCGCGACACTCCTCGACGACGGATCCGACCGCGTGTTGCGTCTCGCCGTGCCGCTCGACGACGTCAATGCCGTGGTGGACCGTGTGCAGCGTTACTTGCTTGTAGCGGCTGCCGTGGCGTTGGCATTGACGGCTGCGGTCGCGCTCTTCATCGGTGTCCGGCTGGCAAGGCCGCTGGAGAAGCTGCGGCACCATGCGCAGCGGGTCGCTCGGGGTGATCTCGAGACCGAGGTTGAGCCGTCTTCGACGCTCGAGATCGATGAGGTGGGCTACGCCTTCAACATGATGACGCACGCCCTCCGAACATCGCTGGCCGATCTCGACCGGGCCCGCACGCGGCTCGAAGCTGTGCTCGCTGGCCTGAATGATGGGGTGGTGCTCACGGATATCAACGGCCAGGTGCTGAGACTCAACCGGGCGGCGGAGCGTCTGCTCGGCATCAATCAGGATCAGGCTGCCGGGCGCCCCTTTATCCAAATCGCGCGTGATCACGAGCTGGACGCCCAGCTGCGGGCCGCATTGCGGGGTGAGCCGACCAGGCGGGTGGCCGTCGAGCATGGCCTTCAGCGTCGAATTCTGCAGATGACAGCCACGACTGTGAGCGGCAAGGCCGAGCAGCTGGGGCTCGTGGTTCTTCGTGACATCACCGAGCTGCGCCGGTTGGAAGGGGTGCGACGGGACTTTGTCGCCAATGTCTCCCACGAGCTTCGCACGCCACTGACCTCCATCCGGGCGCTTGTGGAGACGTTGCAGGGCGGCGCCGTAGATGATCAGGAGCTGAAGCAGGAATTCCTGGAGCGGATCATCCGCGAGGTCGACCGGCTGACGGCGCTCGTCGAAGACCTCATGGATCTGGCTCGGCTGGAGGCGGGGCGTACGCCGCTGAACCCCGAGCCCGCTCCGGCCACGGAAGTGCTTCACGCCGCAGGAGAGCGCCTGCGCGAGCAGGTGGCTCGCGCCCAACTCAGACTGGAGTACGACCTGTCGGAGTCGCTCCCAGAGGTGCTGGTTGATCGGCGCCGCATCGAGCAGGTAGTCCTCAATCTGGTCCACAACGCCATCAAGTTCACGCCGGCGGGCGGCAACATCACGATCGCCGGCAGGACGCAGGGCGACATGGTCGTCGTCGAGGTGCGCGATACGGGGGTGGGCATTCCGAAGGAGGAGCAGGAGCGGCTCTTCGAGCGGTTCTACAAGTCTGACAAGGCACGCCGGACGGAGGGCAGCGGGCTCGGGCTCGCGATCGCCAAGCACATAGTGGAGACCCATGGTGGCGATATCGCGGTCGAGAGCGAAGTCGGCGAGGGAGCCATCTTCCGCTTCACCTTGCCGGTGGTGGAGCGTTCGGCACGCCTCGGCGCGACCGCGCTTCGATGACGTCGCCCCGGTCCCGCTTGAGGCTCTCCGGCGCGCGCAGCGCGAAGAGTGTGCCGATGACGAGCAGTGTCGCTGCCGTAACCCGGAGGGCGGTCACGGACGAGGTCGCGTCGGCGAGCGCGCCGAGCGCCAGTGGGCCGATCACGTAACCAGAGTCGGAGATTGCGCGAAAGAGCCCCATCGCCGGAGCGGCCATGCCAGGAGGTGCGATGTCGGCAGCGTAGGCGGCTGGCGTCGCTCCGCTGATTCCGGAGGCGGTCGCCCACGCCACGGATGCCACCATGTAGAGCTCGAAGCTGGTCGCGAGGCCAAAGAGCATCATCCCCAGAGAGGAGAAGAGCGTGCTCGGCACGATGATCGCCTTGCGCCCGAAGCGGTCGACCAGCAACCCGGAGGGGTAGACGAAGAGCAGGCCGATGATACTCACCATGCCGAGCCCGATACCGATCTGGTCAGCGCCGAGGCCGATCCGCTCCTCGGCGAAGACAGGAATCACGTTGAAGAGCGCGCCGGTGCGTGCGGCGACGGTCGCGAAGCCGACGATGCTAATCAGAACGAAGCCAGGGACGGCCATCACGGCGGCGAGCTGCTCTCGCGAGGAGAGCGGTGCGGCAGCCCCGGCGCGAGCGGCGCTCCGGTGGGCATACTGGCGGGTCTCCGGCACGAAGGCCCAAGCTAACAGCGAGACGATCCCGGCAAGACCAGCGGCCACCCAAAACGGTGCGGGCAGGCTGATGTGCTCGGCCAGCCAGCCGCCGGGGAAGGCACCGGCACCGACGCTGACGAGGAAGACCCCCTGGTAGATGGCCATTACACGGCCACGGTTGGCGCTGGTGGAGATGTCCGCCACGACGATCTGCCCGCCGGTGAGCACGAAGGCAGCCCCTGCGCCCGCCATGAAGCGTGCGATCAGGAAGAGTTCGTAGTTCGGCGCCATGGCGCTCGCCGCGGTGCCGATGACGGTGATGAGGCCGCCGACGGCAAGCGCGTTGCGGCGGCCGTGGGCATCGGCCACGCGGCTGGCCGGGACGTTGACGAGAAAGCGCGCGAGACCGTACACGGCGATGGTGAGACCGATTGCCGACTGGGAGACGCCAAACTGCTGAGCGAAGAGGGGCACGACTGGTACGATTGCCCCGAAGCCGAATTGGTTGGCGGTGATCAGCACGCACATCCAGATGAGGATGCGCCACCGCTCCCGATCGAACCCGATACCCCGGCTGGACGCCACCGTTGCCCCTCCCATCGTATGCACAGCATCGTTGGAAGCAACGTTTGGCGCAAGATGCCGGGATCGACCGGTACGGGAATGGGCCGACGTTGGCACCGGCGAGGGACATTGCATGACGTACGACAATGAGACTCGGTGGCGGCGGGGAGCGCGGCGGCCGTGGATTCCGGAGGTGATCGCCGATCGCTACGAGGTAGAGCGGGAACTGGGAGCCGGCGCGGCAGCGGTGACGGTGGCCGCTCGTGACCGGCGGCTCGGGCGGCAGGTGGCGGTCAAGATCCTGCGGCCCGGGGACGAGTTCGATTCGGCGTTTTCGCAGCGGTTTACGCGTGAGGCGAGAGCGGCGGCTTCGATCAACCATCCGAACGTGGTTGATGTCTACGATGTCGGCCAGGAGGGCGATCTGCTCTATCTGGTGATGCAGTTCGTCGACGGCACCGATCTGAAGCGGGTAATCGAGCGTGAGGGCGCGTTACCGTGGCAGCGGGCGGTCGAAATCGCGAGGGGGGTGCTCGCGGGGCTCACTCCGATCCATGCGGCGGGCATCGTCCATCGCGACGTCAAGCCGCAGAACGTGCTGATCGGCACCAACGGTGAGATCAAGGTCACCGATTTCGGCGTCGCGCACGTGGAGCGGGACGCGTCGCTCACGGCGGCGGGCACCACTGTCGGTACGGCTGTCTACATGGCGCCGGAGCAGGCGCAAGGGAACGCGCCATCACCGGCCGCAGACGTTTACGCGGTCGGGGTGATGCTGTACGAGATGGTGACCGGGCGCCTGCCGTTCGACGAACCGACCGCGCTCGCGACAATGCTGGCGCACATCCAGCAGGAGCCGGACCCGCCGGTCGCACCGCGGGGGCGGGAGCCGATCCCGGAAGGGATCATGCAGGTGATTCGGCAGGCGCTCGCCAAGGATCCGCGAGCACGGTTCCGGAGCGCCGCTGCGATGCAGCGCGCCCTCGAGCACCCGGGCCTCGCCATGAAGGCGCCCAGATCTTCAGGCGATACTGGCAGCCCAACCCGGGTGGTCCCCGCTGCCATGCCACCACGGTCGAGGGCCAGGTCGACGGGGGCGTGGGGCATCCCTGCAGCACCACGATACGAGGCGCCGGCTCCCGAGAGTGCCGGACGAGGGTTTGGGGCGACCTTCGCGATGCTGCTCCTGGTGCTGGCGGTCGTCTTTGCGGCGGTCGCCGGGGCGATGTGGGCAATCAACGAGCGCCCGGATCTGTTCGGCGGGAGCGACGGTGGCGATGGCGTGCCGACGAGCGTCCCGCAGCCGACCGACACGCCGGAGCCAACGCCGACGCCGACCGACGAGCCGGAGCAGCCGGTTGTGATTGACCCGATCGACGAGGAGCCAGCGCCTGATCCGACACCGACTCCCACACCACGGCCGCCCACACCGACACCGCAACCGCCGACGCCTACGCCGCAACCACCCACCCAAGTGATCGTTGAGCAGGAGCCGACGCCAGCCTCGACAGACGAGGAGGTTCCGCAGATCATCGAGCCGATCGATAACAGCACCGAACCCGCGAATTGACGAGGACGACCATCCAGCATCAGGACCAGGAAAGATGACAGATGACATGATTCAGCACCATCCCAACGCCACCCTCATCGATCTTCGCTCCGATACAGTCACCCGTCCGACCCCCGCGATGCGTCAGGCCATGGCAGTGGCCATCGTTGGCGACGACCAATACGGCGAGGATCCAACCGTTGATCGGCTGGAGCGCCTCGGGGCCGAGAAGCTGGGCAAGGAGGCGGCTGTCTTCGTGCCGAGCGGCACGATGGGGAACGTTTCCGCGCTGATGGCATGGTGTGGTCGCGGCGATGAGGTGATTCTCGGCGACGAGTCGCACATCTACTGGTTCGAGAGCGGCAGCCCGGCGGTGCTCGGCGGCATCACCCAGTTCGTGCTGCCGACGGAGCTGGACGGCACACTCGACGTCGATCGTATCGCGAAGGCCGTCCGCCCGGAGCGGGCGGGCTACCCGCGGACAAGCGTCATTTCGATCGAGAACACCCATAACCGGCGCTCCGGCAGGGTGTTGCCGATGGTCTACCTGCGCGAGTTGCGTGCGGTGTCGCAGCGGCTCGGCGTGCCGGTGCATATGGACGGCGCCCGGATCTTCAACGCTGCGGCGGCGCTCGGTGTGACGGCGGCGGAGATCGCGCAGCACGTCGACAGTGTGCAGTTCTGCCTGAGCAAGGGGCTTGGGGCGCCCGTCGGATCGATGGTCGCCGGTTCGGCGACGTTCATTGACAAGGTGCGGCGGCAGCGCAAGTTGCTCGGGGGCGCGATGCGGCAGTTGGGCCTGATCGCGGCGGCCGGCATCGTCGCGCTCGAGCAGATGGTCGACCGGCTGCCGGAGGATCACGCGAGGGCGAAGCAGCTCGCGGAGGGGATGGCGGGCGTGGACGGGATCTCGGCCGATCCGGCGATCGTCGAGACGAACATCATCGTGATCGGGGTCGACCCGCGGATCGACCAGGCAAAGGTCGTCGACCGGCTCAAGGCAAATGGGCTGCTGGTATCGAACTACGGTGCGGTCGGGCTGCGGATGGTCACCCACCATGACGTCGATGACGCCACCATCGACCGGGCACTCGACATCGTGGGCAAAACGGTTCCGCCGATGATGGAGGGAGAGGCGACCCGTGCCGCTGACTGACGGATTCGAGGTGCCGCCGTCGCTGCTCCATGGCAAGCGGGTCGTGTTCGGCGTGACCGGGGGCATCGCTGCCTACAAGGCGGCCGACCTGGTCAGCTGGCTTGTCCAGCAGGGTGTGCAGGTGCGGGTGACGATGACGAAGGCGGCGACGGAGTTCGTCGCGCCGATGACCTTTGAGGTGATCACCCGTCAGCCGGTCTACATCGATGTCTTCGATGGGTGGGGCGGTGACGAGGCGGGCCATGTGACGCTTGCCTCGATGGCCGACGCGGTGCTGGTCGTCCCGGCGACCGCGAACACCATCGCCGAAATGGCGCACGGGTTCACTGGAGACATGCTCGCTGCGGTACTGCTGTCCACGACAGCGCCGATCGTGGTCGCGCCAGCTATGGAGCATCACATGTGGCACCACCCGGCGACCCAGGCCAACGTGCGGCTGCTGCAGGAGCGCGGGGTGACGATTGTGGGCCCCGAGCGCGGGCATTTGGCGTCGGGAGCGTCGGGGGATGGACGGCTGGCGAGCCGTGAAACAGTTGTCGCCGCGCTGCGCCGCGTGTTGGCGCGTTCCGGGCCACTCAAGGGGCGGACAGTTGTCGTCTCAGCCGGTGGAACCTACGAGGCGATCGACCCGGTGCGCTTCATCGGCAACCGCTCCTCGGGGCAGATGGGTGTCGCGATTGTCGAGGCCGCCCATGACGCCGGGGCGACGGTGCGCTCGGTGGTTGGGCCGACTGTGGTCGTGCCGCCGGTTACAGGCCACGTCGAGCGGGTCAAATCGGCGCTGGAGATGGCCGTGGCCGTCGA
>DASYWL010000294.1:0-5515 GCA_035936055.1 Thermomicrobiales bacterium | reverse complement strand
CTTCTCTCCTGTAACCGTGCCCGTCCCTACATGGTGTGTAATTATCATCACATCATTACACGCGTTCGTCAAGAAGGCCGTGCCACTGACCATCACGCCTCGACCATTGGCGCACGCCCGTAGTCGGGCTGGTAGGATAATTCCGAGAAGCATGTCGAGATTGCCCATGGATCAGGAGCTTGTCCGGTGTCCACACTCCAGATCACGCTGGACAACCTGTCGATCTCATCCGCTCGGCCCGGAACTGCGTAGTGAGGAGTGAGAACGGCAGCCGCCGTCGTTGGCCGATCCGAGACGCGCCCAAAACGCGGCGCCACGACGAAGACGGCGCTCCGGCAGGACCGAGTGATGCAGGGCAGACGGAACCTGAGCGAACTCGGAGGTCGGTCAAACCGGCTGTGCCACCCCATGTGGCCCCGCCGACGAGGCGCTACGCCGCAGAGCTCCCCCTTGAATTGGAGCGCCAGGAGAGCGATCTCGTGCTGATGCGTCGTGTTCGCGGGCACGACGAGGATGCTTTCGCCACGCTCTACGATCGCTATGCAGCTCAGGTCAACGGCCTGGCGTTGTCGATCCTCCGCAACCCGGCCTTGTCCGAGGAAGCGACGCACGATGTCTTTCTCCGGCTTTGGCAGGAGCCGGAATCGTACGACTCCTCCCGGGGCTCCTTTGCTGGCTGGCTGCTGCGGGCTGTCCGGAACCGGGCGATCGATCTCCTGCGGCGGCGACGCGAGCACTCGATCGGTGGGATGGAAGTCGATCTCGCTTCCTGGATTCCCGACCCGGACCCTGGCCCAGAGGAGCAGACGATGATCCAGCAGCACCGCCAGGAGGTGCGACAGGCACTCGACGAACTGGTGCCCGATCAGCGCCACCTGCTGGAACTGGCGTACTTCACCGGCCTGAGCCAGCGCCAAATCGCCGACCACCTGGAACGCCCGCTCGGTACCGTCAAGTCCCAGATTCGGGTGGCCATGCGGCGCTTGGCGGATCGCATGGGGGAGCCCGGCCAAGGGTCTGCCGACTCGGCGACCCGAATCCCTCCATCTCGCAAGCGAGATCTCGAATGAGCGACGGCACAGCTCACCGACCATCCTCCCGCCCCGATCCGGATGATGCGGTTGCCGCCTATGCCCTCGGGGTGCTGGACCCCGAGGAGCGCCAGGAGTTCGAAGCCCACCTGGCCGGCTGCCCCACCTGCCGAGCGGCACTTTCCCGTCATGAGGAAGTTGTCGGCGCCGTCGGGTCCAGCGTCACCCCGGTCGCGCCGCGGCCAGGACTCCGCGACGCGTTGCTCGCGGAGATCCGCGCTCCCGCTCCGCCGGCGGCGCTTCCCGCCCCGCGCCGCCTTCGGGTGCTCGCGATCGGCTCGGGGATTGCAGCCTCGATCGCGCTGGTCTCCGTCGCCGTCCTCAGCCTCCTCCTCGCCCGTGCGCTGGATGAGCGCGACGAGGCCCGCCATAGCGCGCAGGAAATTGCCGAATACATCAGCGACGGGGGAACGCTCTCCGCGCTACTCCCGGCCGCCGAGGCGCCGCCCGTGGCCGCGCCCGGCCACGGCTCTCTCGTCGTCGCTCCTGACCAGTCGCAGGCGATGCTCGTCGTCCACGACCTCACTCCCTCCGGTGATGACCGGCGCTACATTGCCTGGGCTGAGCGCGATGGCGAGCGAGTGGAGTTGGGGGTACTGCCCGTCAACGACGAGGGCGTCGGCTGGCTCCTGCTCTCCGGTCGAGAGCCGATGTCGGCCTACGAGACGGTCGGGATCACCCGCTATTCCGAGCAGGCTCCCGAGGGTGAGCCGTTCCTGGTCGCGCCCATCGAGTAGGTCCACAATCAGGGCATGACGCCTGGCCTCGTCGCGGGATACGCGATCTTCGTTGGTCTGCTGTTGGCGCGGAGGCACGCCATCAGCGACGGCACCTGTCCTCCTGGACGCCGCCCTTGCAGTCAGCAGCCTCCTGCCCGTTATCGACCCGTCCCGAGTTCGGCACCGAATCGACCTCCGATTCGCCAGTCCTCCGACCGGACGAACAACCTGCCAGCAGCGCCCCTAGCGACGGCATCCTCATCCGAACCCGTCTCTCGCGCGTAGGGAGGGTACGCACAGGGTGCGTGGCGCCACCGGACCGTGGTTCCCGATGGCGCGATGAGCACGGTAGGCGGCCACGATGATGCCGCCGATGCCTCAGATGAGGAGGATCAGGATGTCTCAGCGAACATTCGATCGACGCAAGCTGCTCGGTGCCGGCGTGATTGTTGGCGCGACCGGCACGGCCCTCGGTTTCCGGGCGGTGCTCGCCAACTACCACGAGGACGAGGAGGAAGCGACCGAGACGGTCAGCATCGAGACCCAAGCTGTTGGCAGCACCCCAGCAGCCGCGACCCCGGGCGCCAGCCCTGAGGTGGCGGGAATGGTGCAGGTGGAGCTGACGGAGTTCGAGATCCGCATGCCCCGCGAGCTGCCGGCCGGCCAGACGACGTTCGAGGTGACCAACGTCGGGTCCATCGAACACAACTTCGAGGTCGAGGGCCAGGGCATCGAGCGCGAGTTCGAGCAGAACCTGCAGCCGAGCGAGACCAAGACGATGACGGTGGACCTGGAGCCCGGCACCTACGAGGTCTACTGCCCGGTGGGCAACCACGCCGAGCAGGGCATGCGGTTGGAGCTGACAGTTACTGACTGACCCCGAGAACATGGTGGACGTCATGGTGCCGTGGCCTGAGCCAGGGGTTTGGCTCGGGCCGCGCTCCACCAGCTGCATGCCTGCCGGGAAAGGGACTCGATCATGAGGCGCAACCAGTTCGCCCCCCTCGCTGCACTCGTCCTGGCGCTGGCGCTCGTTCTCGGTGCCTGGACGCCCGGGACCGCCCATGCCGTCCTGACCGCCCACCTGCACGAGGGCACATGTGCCGACTCCGGCGAGCAGCCGGTCGATCTGGGCGAGCTCGGACTCGCCACCTCGCTCCTCGACTCGTCGCAGGCCACGCCTGCGGGGCCGTACGATCTGGTGGGCGCGGGCGGGGCGTTCCCAACGGTGCTCGGCCACGCCAGCATCGACCGATCGCTCGATGATCTCCTCGCGTCTCCGCATGTGATCGACATCCATGTGGTGAATGACGAGGAAGGCACCGACGTCATCCTCGCCTGTGGCGCCGTCGGGGGCGTGCTGGCCAACGGCGAGCTCGTCTTCGGGCTGCAATCGCTCCCGAGCGAAGGGATCGACACGACGGGGATCGCCTGGCTGCAGGCGAACGATGATGGAACGACGACCGTCCGCCTCATCGTCGCACAGGGGCTCGCCCCCGGCAGGGTCGGGGCTGCCAGCAGCACCCCGGCCTCGTAGCCCCACGCTCGACGCACGGGCCCGATCAAGGGCTCCTCAACTCCCGGTGCTTCGGATAAGGTGCCGGTTCCGCCGTGCCGGCAGAGAGCCTTGATACTTCATGGAGAAGCAGTGGTCAGGGAAGAAACATTTGCCTTGTGTAACGACAGGAGGATCAAAATGTCTCAACAAACGTTCGATCGACGGCAGTTGCTCGGAGCGAGTGTGATTATTGGCGCGGCCGGCACTGCCCTCGGCCCCCGCGCGGTGCTCGGCCACGAAGGCGAGAGCCACGAGGGTACGCCAGCCGCAGCCACGCCGGGAGCGACGCCCGGCGCGACACCCTCTGCAGGAGCCACGCACATCGTTGAGATGACCGGTGAACTGCGGTTCGTGCCCGAGTACCTCACGCTCAGGGCGGGGGATACCGTGGTGTGGCGCAACGTCAGCACGGCCCCGCACACATCGACCTGTGACGAGGAGCTGGTGAAACAACGGGAGAATGTCGCACGGCCCGCGGATGCCGAACCATGGCACTCCGGTCCTCTCGGCGAGGGTGAGGAGTACTCGCGAGCCTTCCCAGTGGCGGGCGAGTACACGTACTTCTGCAAGCCTCACGAAGCGGCCGGCATGGTCGGCCATTTGACCGTTGAGGAGTAAGCATCCGTGCCCTGCACGCAGGGCCGCTGCTCGTCCTCCCCAATCATCAGAGAACCTGTCCAGACAGGAATCACAGGAGGTTACCATGTGCAACAGATCCGGAACCTACTGCGTGTCGTCGGAATCGCGTCAGCACTGTTGAGCCTGATCTTCAGCAGCACCGTGTGAGTGGCTCACGAGGGCGAGAATCATGGCGCGACACCAACCGCAAGCGCGGACGCGGAGCAGGCATCGGACCGGCCCAGGTGAGGCGCCGGCATTGGTGGCGTCCTCCACGCCTGCGCTGGGCAGCGGCGCGCAACTCTGGCTGTACAGCCTCGAGGACTCGGTGAGTGGGGCGATTGCCGTGGCAGACGGGGTGGTGGTGCTCGGCGTCGTCGGCGCGCTGCTCGACACGTGGTTCCGGCACGCCAGCGCCGCGCTGGTAACGGGGTACATCAATAATGAGGCGGAGGGGGACGCCATGTTGCCGGAAACGAGGGACGACTGCATCGCCATGCTGGGCGCGCTGGTCCTCGAGCGGGCAGTGTACGAGGTGTGGCACACCGCCCAGCACCAGTCCGAAAGCCTGCGACTGCTAACGGAGCGGCTCCGTCAACTCCTTGGCGCACATTGGGATGATCTTGCTGGAACTGCTCCTGGCCGTGTAGTGGCTTCCCTGCCGACCAGCCGTGCTCAACGGCTCACGGTTGTTCTCATGAGGAATAGCGCCCCTTCGCCGAGCAGCCACCCATCCTCTAGATCGGCGAGGCAGCATGCCGCGGTAATGCGACCGCTCTCAACCGCAGTCCGATCTACGACTTGCATGTCAGGCACTCGACGCGCAGTTGGTCATGGCACGGCTAGTGCGGTGATTGCAACGCGGCCACTGATGCCGCAAGGTGTTTGTTTACTGAGGGAGAGTAGCAGCCATGCAGGTTCGAGCAGCGATGCCGTCTGGAATGTTCGCGATAGTTCTCGTGCTTATCGCCACGATGGTGGTAGGGGTGGTGACTGTGACGGCACAGGATGCAGCGACCCCGGCCGTCCCCGACGAGCAATTGCCGTACCAGGCGAGCATCAACGCGGGCAGTTGTGACGCATTGGGCGACGTCGTCTTCGAGCTCAATGAGGTCACACAGGCCGATGACGCAGGAACCCCGGCGGCCCCCGTCAACGGTGCTGCGGTTGCATCTCCCGCTGTCGAGGGGGGCGAGATCGGTGGCGATGTTGCGGAAAGTACCACGGAGGTCGACGCCTCACTTGAGGAGCTCGTCGCCGAGGAGCGGGTGATCGTCGTCTACCAAGGCACCGATGGCACGGATGCTTACCTCGCCTGCGGTGAAATCACGGGCTCGCCCACCAGCGGGGCGCTGCAGGTGGAGTTGTTGGAAGACAGCGAGTCGGGTGTATCGGGCACCGCCATGCTGCTGACTGGCGGTGAAGATGATGACAGCACCACCGTCACTATTCTCATCACCGAGGGAGAAATCGAGACTCGGGATCAGGAAGCGACACCCGCCTCCTGATCCCGAGGCGAAGGCCCGAAC
>DASYWL010000293.1:0-3168 GCA_035936055.1 Thermomicrobiales bacterium | reverse complement strand
GGCGATGGATGTGCAGGTCACCTCGCCGGTCTACGAGAACGCGACCTTCGGCGAAGTGCCGCTGCTCGACGCGATCGCGACGTTCGACGAGGCGAACGAGGAGTTGACGATCTTCGCCGTGAACCGCAGTCAGGACGGCCCACTGCCGATCGAGGGTGATCTCCGCGCGCTGGCAGGATCCCGCGTCCTTGAGCACCTGGTCCTGACGCATGAGGATCCGAAGGCGGCCAACACCGCCGATGCGCCGGAGACCGTCGTGCCCCACGCCAAGGGTGACGCAGTTCACAACGGCGGCACCCTCACCGCGACGCTTCCGACGCTCTCCTGGAACGTCATTCGGCTCGCCGAGGACGATGCCCGAGGGTGAGTGGTGGCGTCGGCATGATGTCCTCGGCGAGTGAACTGGGCTGAACCCAATGATCGTGAGACGGCCCCAGCCGCAGATCTCCCCCTGCACGGCACGACGCGCTTCCCCTCGCACCTAGCCCCATCTTGTCATTTACGTAACAGATCATCAGTAGTAAGATACCGGCGAGGACTGCCTCCGACACCGAGGGATTTTGGCATGGCCACGCAGTCTGTACCTGTCGACTTCACCGACCTCAATATGACCTCTGAGCCCGGCGAGCGAATCGATAGCGGGCTTCCTTCGCCGCTCACGTCCTTTCTCGGCCGCGATGAGGTGATCTCGCGGGTGGTTCGGCTGCTTGACGATCCGTCGGTTCGACTGCTGACGCTGACCGGACCGGGTGGGGTCGGCAAGACCCGCCTTGCCATTGAGGTGGCACATCGGATCAGGGCAGACTTTGCCGACGGAGCCTGCTTCGTGCCGCTGGCTCCGGTCGGAGATCCGACGCTCGTTCTCCCGGCCATCGCGCACGTGCTGGGCATTCCCACGCATCCGACCCAACCGCTGTGGGATACCCTCGTCGACACGCTGCGGGACGGCCACCTGCTGCTCTTGCTCGACAATTTCGAGCATCTTCTGTTCGAGCCGCCCGCTTGGCTCGCCGAGCTGATCGCCACCTGTCCGCGCCTCACTGTGCTCGTCACGTCGCAGGTGGCCCTGCACGTCGGCGGCGAGCAGCGGTTTGAGGTGCCCCCGTTGCGGCTGTCGAGCCGCAGCGGGGAGAGGGCCGGGTTCTCCGAAGCCGTGGCGCTGTTCGAGCAACGTGCGCAGGCGGTCAGGCCAGACTTCGCGGTGAACAGCAAGAACCAGGCTGCCGTCGAGCGCATCTGTCGTGCGGTGGACGGCCTGCCACTGGCAATCGAGCTGGCGGCGTCGCGAATCCTCTTTCTTCATCCGGCCGAGATTGCCGCCCACCTGTCGCATCGGCTGCGCCTGCTCACCGGTGGGCAACGCGACATGCCGCCGCGGCTCCAGTCGATGCACAATGCCATGACCTGGAGCCACGATCTGCTCGATTCCAACGAACGCCGGCTCTTCCGGCGGCTTGCCGTCTTCGTCGATGGGTTCACCCTCGATGCAGCGGAAGAGGTCTGTGCCGGTGGTGAGGGGACTGCCTTCGATGTGCTCGGCGGGCTGGCATCGCTGCTGGATCACAGCCTCATTCGACGCGACGACGAGAGCGACCACGCGCGATTCATGATGCTGGAGGTGATCCGGGAGTTCGGTGTCGAGCAGCTGGAAGCGAGTGGCGAGATCGATGTCATCCGCGACCGCCATGCCGACCAGTGCCTCGCCATTGCCAGCCGAGTGGCACCGGGGCCGCAGCACCGGAGCCAGCCGGAACTTTCCGAGATCGCGCGGTTCGAGGCAGACTACGGCAACGTGCGCGCCGCGCTGGCATGGCTCGACGAGTCCGGACGGCATGGTGACCTTGCGCAATTGGCCATGTACCTGCGGTCGTTCTGGTACCTCACGGATCGGTACGAGGAGGCGTTGCGCTGGCTGGAGCGGCTGCTCCAGCTCAACCCCGAGCCGTCCATCGACGTGCTGTGCACCGCCGGCCAGATGGCACAACTGCTCGGCACTCCAGATGCGGCTCACTATCTGGAGCGGGCGCTCGCGCGCGCGGAACCATCGGGGGATGCCTATCAGGAGGCGGAAGCTCGCTTCCATCTCGCCATTCACCTTGAGGACTCAGGGGCCTACGCACAGGCAGAACGCTTGTTCGTGGAGGCGCAGGAGCGATACGAGCGGGCCGGCAATGCGCTGGGGATGCGACAGAGCGATTACCACCTCGGTGTTGTCGCCTTCGGGCTGGGACGCCTCCCCCAAGCAAAGCGTCGACTCGAGGAGGTCATTGTTGCGGCGCAGGCGGCCGGCGATCCGCTGCTCCCCGTCTGGTCATACAACTATCTGGTGCTCATTGCCTGCGAGGAGCGAAACGCTCCCCGTGCCGTCGAGTTGCTCCGGCGGCAGGCGCAAGTGCTCGCCGCGCCGGCACTGCGGCATCACGTGCCGGACTTTCTCGCCGCAGCGGGTGTGGTAGCAGTCGCTCGCTGCCAGTTCGATCGCGCCGGGCGCTTGCTGGGCGCCTCGGGTCGGAGTCCACGTGCGCTCATGCTGCCCGAGCGCGCGGCATTCGAGCGCGCGTTCGATACCGCACGGGAGCATCTGGGGGAGGCGGAGCTCGAGCGCGAGTTCGCGATCGGCCGTCACCTGACGGAGGCTGAGATTGGCGGCGAACTGACGGACCTCCTCGACGGTGACGACACCCCAGGCTCACAAGCGAACCGGACATCAGCGCCTCGCGACGTCGCGTTGGACCTCTCCTCCCGGCAGTTGGACGTGCTGCGGCTGGTGGCGGATGGCCTGACCAATCAGGAGATCGCCGACGCGCTCTTCATCAGCCCACGAACGGTTGCCACGCACGTCGATCACATCCTCGCCAAGCTCGATGTCCGATCGCGCACGGCGGCCGTCGCATGTGCCATCCGCAACGGACTCGCCTGAGCTCGGCCTTCTCGGTCACAGGGCTCACGGCCCCTCTCAGGCGGGTGTGACCGGCGAGCTACACTCTGGCCGTCCACAGTCGGAGCATTGAGCGGTGCTATTCGATTTTGGTCGCTCGTGGTGGTGGGAAGACAGATGATCTGCTCGCGACCAGCAGTGCGATCGTCGATACTGGAGCCTGTGCAATCGCTGGTGTGCAGCACAGGATGCCGTTCATGCCCAGACACCCCCTCCGGCGAGCCGGTTCG
>DASYWL010000292.1:0-1881 GCA_035936055.1 Thermomicrobiales bacterium | reverse complement strand
GCGAAGTCTGGCCTGACCGCCTGCGCGCGTTGCTCGAACAATGCCATGGCTTCGGAGAACCCGGCCCTCTCCCCGCTGCGGCTCGACAGCCGCAACGGGGGCACCTCGAACCGCGCGATCTCGGAAAGTTCCGGCTGGCTCCGGTGCTGCGGCCCCGGTGCCACTCGCCTGGAAATGGCGAGGCACCAGCCGGCATGGCGATCGCGGATGACATTGATCTCACCGCTCGCTTCCAGCTGCTCGACGCCGAACTCCCGGATCACCTCCAGCATCATGAATCGCGCGTGGTCGCTCTCGTCGTCGCGTCGAATGAGGCTGTGATCCAGCAGCGATGCCAGTCCCCCGAGCACATCGAACCTGCCGCCCTCGTCGCCGGCACAGACAGCTTCCGCCGCATCGAGGGTAAACCCGTCGACGAAGACGGCAAGTCGCCGAAAGAGTCGGCGCCCGTCGGCATCGAGCAGATCATGGCTCCAAGTGATGGCGCTGTGCATCGACTGGAGACGCGGCGGCATGTCGCGCTGCCCGCCGGTGAGCAGGCGCAGCCGATGCGACAGGTGGGCAGCAATCTCGGCCGGATGAAGAAAGAGGATTCGCGACGCCGCCAGCTCGATCGCCAGCGGCAGACCGTCCACCTCGTGACAGATACGCTCGACAGCCGCCTGGTTCTTGCTGTTCACCGCGAAGTCTGGCCTGACCGCCTGCGCGCGTTGCTCGAACAATGCCATGGCTTCGGAGAACCCGGCCCTCTCCCCGCTGCGGCTCGACAGCCGCAACGGGGGCACCTCGAACCGCTGCTCGCCGCCGATGTGCAGGGCTACCTGCGACGTGACGAGCACAGTGAGGCGCGGACAGGTGGCGGCCAGCTCGGCGAGCCATGCCGGTGGCTCAATCAGCAGATGCTCGAAGTTGTCGAGCACGAGCAGCAGGTGGCCGTCCCGCAGCGTGCCGACGAGGGTATCCCACAGCGGTTGGGTCGGATGCGTGGGAATGCCCAGCACGTGCGCGATGGTCGGGAGAACGAGCGTCGGATCTCCAACCGGGGCCAGCGGCACGAAGCAGGCTCCGTCGGCAAAGTCTGCCCTGATTCGATGTGCCACCTCAATGGCAAGGCGGGTCTTGCCGACCCCACCCGGTCCGGTCAGCGTCAGCAGTCGGACCGACGGATCGTCAAGCAGCCGAACCACCCGCGAGATCACCTCATCGCGGCCGAGAAAGGACGTGAGCGGCTAAGGAAGCCCGCTATCGATTCGCTCGCCGGGCTCAGAGGTCATATTGAGGTCGGTAAAGTCGAAAGGTACACGTTGCGTGGCCACGCCGGAATCCCTCGGTGTCGGGGGCAGACCTCACCGGTATCTTACAACTGATGATCTGTTACGTAAATGACAAGTTAGGGCTAGGTGCGAGAGGAAGCGCGTCGTGCCGTGCAGGGGGAGATCTGCGGCTGGAGCCCTCTCACGATCATCGGGTTCAGCCCAGTTCACTCTCTGAGGACATCATGCCGGCGCCACCACTCACCCTCGGGCATCGCCCTCGGCAAGGCGGATGACGTTCCAGGAGAGCGCCGGAAGCGTCGCGGTGAGGGCGCCGCCGTTGTGAACTGCATCACCCTTGGCGTGGGGCACGACGGTCTCCGGCGCGTCGGCGGTGTTGACCGCCTTCGGATCCTCATGCGTCAGGACCAGGTGCTCAAGGACGCGGGAGCCTGCCAGCGCGCGGAGATCACCCTCGATCGGCAGCGGGCCGTCCTGACTGCGGTTCACGGCGAAGATCGTCAACTCCTCGTTCGCCTCGTCGAACGTCGCGATCGCGTCGAGCAGCGGCACTTCGCCGAAGGTCGCGTTCTCGTAGACCGGCGAGGTGACCTGCACATCCATCGCC
>DASYWL010000291.1:0-3229 GCA_035936055.1 Thermomicrobiales bacterium | reverse complement strand
GGCGTCGACAGCGTGGTGCGCATCACCAAGAAGTTCAAGCTCACCGGCTGGGACTTCCACCCCCAGAAAACCGTCATCGACCTCGGCGATGGCGTCACCGTCGGCGGGAACGAGATCTCGATCATGGCCGGGCCGTGCTCGGTCGAGAGCGAGGCCCAGACGCTGGAGACGGCCAAGGCGGTTGCGGCCAGCGGCGCCACCATCCTCCGCGGCGGAGCCTTCAAGCCGCGCACCTCGCCCTACGAGTTCCGGGGGCTGGGTGAGCGCGGCCTGGAGATCCTGGCCCAGGCGCGCGAGGCCACGGGGCTGAAGATCATCACCGAGGTGATGACCCCGGCCGATGTGGAGACGGTGGGGCAGTACACCGACATCTTCCAGATCGGGGCGCGCAACAGCCAGAACTACCTGCTGCTGGAGGAGGTCGGCAAGGCGAAAAAGCCGGTGATGCTCAAGCGGGGGCTGTCGATGCTGCTGGAGGAGTGGCTGCTGGCCGCGGAGTACGTGATGGCCCAGGGCAACCCCGACGTGATGCTGTGCGAGCGGGGGATTCGCACCTTCGAGACGATGACGCGCAACACGCTCGATGTGGCGGCGGTGCCGGTGCTGCAGAGCCTGTCGCACCTGCCGGTGATCATCGACCCGTCCCACGCCGCCGGCAAGCGGGCCTACGTCGAGGCGCTGGGCAAGGCGGGGATCGCGGCCGGGGCGGACGGGCTGATCATCGAGGTGCACCCGAACCCGGACCAGGCGATGTCGGACGGGGCGCAGTCGGTGGACTTCGCCCAGTTCCGGGCGATGGTGCCGAAGCTGGCGCGGGTGGCCGAGGCGGTCGAGCGAGTCGCCCCCCGCGTCGCGGTGCCGACCCCTGTCTAGCCGAGCCACCGCCTAGGACAGACGTCGTCACCACCGCCGGGGCTGCCCCCGGCGGTTTTCGTTAGACGGCAGGAACCATGAGCACGAAACGGACCGGCTTTAGCCTGCTGGTGCTGGTCACCTTCCTCGCCTTTGTCAGCATCGGCTTTCCCGACGCGGTGCTGGGGGTCGCGTGGCCCTCGATACGTGCGACCTTCGACCGCGCGCTGTCGGACGTCGGCTTCATCCTCGTCTCGTCGGGATCCGGGTACTTCCTCTCCGGCGTCCTTGCCGGGGCAGCAATCGAGCGTCTCGGCATCGGCCGCCTGCTGGTGCTCAGCACCACTGCCGTCGCCGTAGGGCTCTTCTCCTACGCCGCCACACCGAACTTCTGGCTCCTGCTCGGCGCCGCCGTCCTCATCGGGTTCGGCTCCGGCGCCATTGACACAGGACTCAACGTCTACGCGTCCGAGCACTTCTCCGTCACCGTGATGAACTGGCTTCACGCATTCTTCGGCATCGGCGCCATGCTGGGTCCGTTCATCATGGCGAGTGTGCTCGCCGCTGGCGGCAGCTGGCGGATCGGCTACATCATTGTCGCCAGCGCGATCGCGGCGATGGCGGCTGTCTTCGTAGTGACCGCTCGGCAGTGGGACGGCGACGCCCACCACGTCGATGCGGAGCCAGCCGCGCGTATCTCCGCGCGGCTGGTCGTGCGAATGCCACTGGTCTGGGTGCAGGTGGTGCTCTTCTTCGTGATGCCTGGTCTGGAGGCAAGCGCCGGGCTGTGGACCGCGACGATGATGCTGGGTCGTTTCGATGCGAGTGCCGGCGAAGCCGGGCTCTGGGCGGGTATCTTCTGGGGCGCAATGGCCCTCGGCCGCCTCGTGCTCGCGCCGCTGTCGGGCGATCTCAACCCGGCACGGCTGGTACAGCTCGGCACGATCGGTGTGCTCCTCGGGTCGATCCTGATGATTCCGGACCAGCAGTGGGTGTTCCAGGCCGGCCTGATCGTCTTCGGCCTGGCGATGGCCCCGCTCTTCCCCACCCTGATGTCGCTCACCCCGAGGCGCTTCGGCTCGCAGGTCGCGATGCACGCAATCGGCTTTCAGGTCAGCGCTGCCACCGCCGGGATCATCGGGGTTCCCGTCATCGCGGGATACCTCGCCGAGCGAACGACGTTGTCCACGATCCCATGGGTGATGTCCATAGGCGCCGTCGTCGTGATCGCGCTGGAGACCCTCCTGCGCACCCGCGCCGATCGTCAGTCTCCCGCAACAGCGACGCCCACGCCCGCCTGAGCGACGGCGGGGATACCTGCCGCTCCCCGCCACCACTGGCACCACCATTGCGACACCTCTCCTCAACGATTCCCGTCATGCATCGCAGGGGAGAGGTGCCCCATGTCGCACCAGCCCGACCAGAAGAGAGCAAAGATCCGGGCTTCCGATGCGAATGGACAGGGCGGAGGTATGGTTCGTTACCCCCCTGCGTGGACGAACTGTTCCAGCGGCGCAGGCATCATCACCTCTCGATGTCCTTCTCCAATATCGCGCTCGGGCTGTGGCTGCTTTCCAGTCCGGCATTGTTCGACTACCAGAACACCGCCCTCGCCCGAAGCGAGGCTCTGAACGGGGTAGCCGTCATGGTGCTGGGCATCCTGGCGCCATCCAAGTGCGGTGATGGCATTGATTGTGCCCGGATAGCCTACATCGGGCGCCACTCCGGTGGATGCTGAACGCTGCGGTACTCGGCCAGTGGATCCACGTACACGTGCCGGCCGCTGCCGCTGTTGCATGACGGGGCAATGCGCCGGCTTCCAGCGTGCACAGCGAAGCCAGGGAGGGTGTACCCGATGAATCAGCAGGCCGAGCAAAACGATCACGGAATGAACCCCGACGAGATGATGCGGCAACACCGCGTCAGCACCCTGTGGATGTACTTCGCCAACATCGCGCTCGGGCTCTGGCTGATCAGCAGCGCCGCTGCCTTCGACTACCAGGATACCGCGCTCGTCTGGAGTGACATCCTGAGCGGCACGCTGATCGTGCTGCTCGGCGTCGTCGCCCTGTTCCCCAAGGGCGATTTCTGGGGCCGGTGGGGTATCTGTCTGATAGGCATCTGGCTCCTGTTTGCCCCGATCGTCTTCTGGGCGCCGACCGCCTTCGTCTACGCCAACGACTCGCTCATCGGCGGACTCGTCATCTCGCTCGCCATCCTCGCCCCGATGATGCCAGGCAAGGCTCACCACATGGCGATGATGCAGCCCGGGCCGGATATCCCGCCGGGCTGGACCTACAACCCCTCCAGCTGGTGGCAGCGCGGCCCGGTCATCGCGCTCGGTCTCGTCAGCTTCCTGATCTCTCGCTACATGGCG
>DASYWL010000290.1:0-3683 GCA_035936055.1 Thermomicrobiales bacterium | reverse complement strand
CCGCTGGGCAGAGCCGGTGGTGTCTGCTGCCAGCAGCGGCGGTGACCATGAGTTGGTGCTGCCAGCCTTTAGCAGTGCTGCGGGTACTGACTCGAACCACCCGGCAGTGCTGGTCTGGGATGGGGCCGGCTCGTGTGCTACCCTGGCCCTCCGATAGAACCGAACTGGAGCCACCCCTCGGCATCCCCTAGGCTGTAGCCGGTGGAGCGGCTGTGGGAGCTGCTGGACGCGCTGGTAATAACCGAGCCTGCCCCAAGCTAGAAGACTTGGCCGAGGTGCTGGTGGTCCGCTGCCAACTGCGGCGTACCCCTCAGACCACCATCCACGCGCGCACCCGCTTCTATTGGCGACTTGGTCCCCGGCGATGATGATTGATTCGACAGGATTCGTATTTCTGTCTCCCGCGACACCAGCACTGGGTACGGACCTCCCACTGACATTCCGTCCGGCAAGTTGTCGAACGCCCATCCAACTATGTCGTCCGTGTCTTAGAGCGGGTAGCGGAATAGTTGGACCCGTGCGAGGCTGGCGACATGAAGCAGTACTCGGTCGACCTCCGCGAGCGGCTGCTGGTGGCCACCGACGCCGGCCTCAGTCAGGCCGAGGCCGCCCGCATCTTCGGCGTCGGAACGAGCACGATCTCACGGTGGCGCTGGCCACCATCACCGCCGCCGACGCCCGGGGCTGGTTCGCCCACTGCGGCTACCCGCTCCCAGCCCATCTGATCTGACAACCGCTCTAAGACCCGCTACAGTTGAACTCGAAAGCTCTTGCACGCTCGCTACCGGCGAACCAGGTTCCTGGCAAAGAACAGCAGGTTGGCGGGGCGTTCGGCCAGACGGCGCATCAGGTAGTGATACCAGTCTGGCCCGTATGGCGTCGCGACCAGCACCCGATACCCCTGCTGGACGAGGTCGAGTTGCAGTTGCGGCCGAATGCCATACATCATCTGGAACTCGAATCGATCACGCGGGATCGCCTCGCGTTCCGTGAGATTGATCACGTGCTCGATGATGCGCTCGTCCTGCGTGGCAATCGCCGTGAACCCGCCACCGGCGAGCATGCGCTCGGCGAGCCGCAGGTAGTTCGCATCGACATCGGATTTCCTGGCGAACGCGATGCTGTCGGGCTCCAGATACGCCCCCTTGACCAGCCTGAGATTGGGCTCCAGCGGCAGCAGATCCGTCAGGTCCTGCTCGGTGCGGTAGAGGTAGGCCTGGAGGACCGTTCCGACATTGTCGTGGCCCTGCTCACGCAGCCGTCGGTAGATGCGCAGCGTCGCGTCGACCCACGCCGACTCCTCCATGTCGATCCGGATGAAGTTGTTCAGCGTGTCGGCGTATTCGACGAGGCGCGCAACATTCTGGTAGGCGATTTCCTCGCCAAGATTGAGTCCCAGGTGCGTGAGCTTGAGCGCGACGTTGCCATTGATCTGTTCGACCGCCAGCCGGTCGAGCACTTCGACATAGGCATCAGCTACTGCGGCCGCAGCGGCCTCGTCGCCCACATCCTCACCAAGGATCGTCGTGTTGATGCGTAGCCCCTTCGCGTTCAGGCCCTTCAGGACCGGAATGCACTCATCGAGCGTTTCGCCCGCCACGAACCGCGATGCCCCGAGCCGCATGCCATACCGATGCACCGAGCGCGACACCACAGGGTTGCTCGTCGCCAGCAGGATTCCTTTTCGGAAGACGGGATTGAGGGCCAGCGCGGCACGCGAGCTCATCGTTTGGGCCGCGCTCGTCGCTGCCAGACTGCCGGTGCTCACAGGCGTTCCCCAATCGCTTTCGCCTCAACAAAGTTATACAGGTACTCTGGTCCCCCAGCCTTCGAGTTCGTCCCACTCAACTTGATGCCGGCGAAGGGATGGACCCCCATCATGGCACCGGTGCACTTCCGGTTGAAGTAGAGATTACCCACGTCAAACTCGTCCCGTGCCCGTTCGAGATGGTCCCGATTGCGCGAATAGACCGATCCGGTCAACCCGTACTCCGAATCGTTGACAATCTCCAGCGCCTCGTCGAAGTCGCGCGCCTTCACGATCGCGAGCACCGGACCGAAGATCTCCTCACGGGCGATGCGCGCGTCGGGAGCCACATCGGCGAAAATGGTGGGTGGGATGTAGTACCCGTTGGCATCCGGGGTCTCGCCGCTGAATACCAGGCGCCCTTCGCTCTTGCCGATCTCGATGTACTGCTTGATCGACTCGTACTGCTTGCTGTCGGCTATAGCACCGACGGTTGCCTCACCACTGAGCCCTGCCCCACTCTTGACCGATTGCCGGGTCCTCTCGACGATACCGGCGACGACCTCATCGTAGACGTCAGCGTGGACGATCGCGCGGGAGCAGGCCGAGCATTTCTGGCCCTGGAAGCCAAAGGTCGAGGTGATGATCCCCTCGATGGCTGCCTCGAGGTCGGCATCGGCGTCAACGATGATCGCGTCCTTGCCACCCATTTCTGCCGTGACACGCTTCAGCCAGCGCTGACCAGGCTGGACCTTCGCGGCCCGCTCGTAGATCCGAATCCCAACGTCCTTCGACCCCGTGAAGGCGACAAACCGCGTTCGTGGGTGGTCAACCAGCGCGTCGCCGATCTCGCTCCCCTCCCCGGGAAGGAAGTTGACGACACCGGCGGGCACTCCCGCCTCCACCATGATCTCGAACATCTTGTAGCCGATGACCGGTGTGTTGCTTGCCGGTTTCACAATGACCGTGTTGCCGGCGGCAACAGGGGCCATGGTCATGCCGGTGAAGATCGCGCACGGAAAATTCCATGGGGGGATGACGACGCCCACGCCGATCGGCTGGTAGCGATAGTCGGTCGCCTCGTCCGGCAGGCGGGCGAGGTCGACCGGCGCGTCGAGCTCCAGTGCCTGGCGGGCATACCACTCCAGGAAGTCGACTGCCTCGGCGACCTCGCCCTCGGCTTCATCCCAGGCTTTGTCCAGCTCATACACCAGCCAGCTCGCCAGTTCGAGCCGCCGTCGCCGCAGAATTCCCGCCATGCGGAGCAGGACGCTCGCCCGTCCCTCCGCCGGCATCTTCCGCCACGACGCAAATGCCTCCTCTGCGGCCGCGATCGCATCCTCGACATCGGCCGGACGGGCTTTGGCGACTTCCCCGACGACCTGATCGAGGTTGCCCGGATTGATGGAGCGGATCCATTGCCCGGTCTCGCGCGGCTCCCGCCGATGATGAGCGGGTATCGCTGTCCGAGCTGTCCTTCCACGCATTTCAGGGCATCCCGCATCGCCGCCCGGGTCTCCTCAAGCGAGAAGTCGAGCGAGGGTTCGTTTGTGAATGGAGTGCGCATCCTGATCCTTGTCCTTTCCGCTGCGCTGCAGGCCGCAGCCAGTCAAGCGTTGACAGAGCCGGCGTTGAGCAGCTATCCGGCCCGTCCTGCCACCGGCAGGCCGATGGCCTGCACCGCATTGTTGAGCTCGGATACCTTGCCCTCGACAATGTCCTTGAGTTGGCCGATTACCTCATCGAGTTGGCCGGCAAGCTCCGCGTAGACCTCCCGCGCCTGCTGAGGCGGAGCGTAGTCGGCGCCGTCGACCGAATCGAGCAGGGCGTTGAACTTCTCGTGCAGGCCGCTCGGCCCGAGTTGCGGCCCTCGCATCCTCACATCGATCAGCTTGGCCCGAATCCCGTTCAAGTCGTACGTCACCGCCTGTGCAAG
>DASYWL010000289.1:0-17692 GCA_035936055.1 Thermomicrobiales bacterium | reverse complement strand
GAACAGCCAGTGACACCGCCTCCGACGATGAGCACGTCGCTGCGGCGGTCGGCCTGCACAGTGGGGAAAGTCATGAGCGCAGCGCTCCCGATCGCGTCATCATGCGGAGTCGTCGGTCGCGACATGAGGCTGAGATGTGTCATCGCGCTCTAGCCGCCTTCGCACCTCGGCGACGAGTTCGTCGATGTCGAAGGGCTTCAGCACGATGCCGATGTTCTTCGCGAACAGGTGCCCTTCGATCTCCCGCACCAGATTGCGTGCAGCACTGCAGACGATGATGGGGACCCTGGCGGTACGGCGGTCCATCCGCATCTTCTGGAGCATCTGCCAGCCCTGTTCTTCACCACCGATGATGAAGTCGAGAATCACCAGGTCCGGCGCCAGCGCCACCACCTCGTCGAGGTCGTTCACCGCGAAGGAGGAAAGCGACACGCGGTAGCCCTCGTCCTCCAGCAGTTCGCGGAAGAGCTCGAGGATCTCCTTCGTGTCATTGATCACCAATATATGCGCTGGACGGTGCTGACCGTTCCCATTCGGGGAACTCGGGCGATCCTGAGCGGTCATGGGCAGTGAGGCTCCTTGCGGCGGCGTCACGATCGTGGCAGCCGGAATGCGGATCATGACGTGCATGACCCGAACGCACATTGGTGTGTGGGATCATTGTACTCTAGACATCGAGTGATTCCGCGCAGTTTCGGCCAATTTCTCAGTCGAATGGCGGCGCGGGCCACGAGGAGCAACGGCTTGATGCGAGGGATCTTTCGCTTTCGGGGACGGCGAGACGACGCCGGCGACACGGCGGTAATTCTCTCCGGTCGGCAGCAGGAGCTGCTGGGGGAGGAGTCGCGCCTGCTCGACCGCCTCACCACGGCACTCGATGCCTTCCCCGTAACCGACGAGGATCGCGAGGAGCTGCGGCGCGCCAAGGAGCAGCTCGGGGACCTCTTCCTGCTCGTGATCGTCGGCGAGTTCAACGCCGGCAAGTCGGCCTTCATCAATGCGCTCCTCGCCGCCGAGGTCATGCCGGAGGGGGTCACTCCCACGACCTCGGTGATCAACCTGCTCCGCTACGGCGACCAGTCGAGCGAGACGATGCTGCCGGACGGCATCATCCAGCGGACGTGGCCGTCGGCGATGCTCGACGAGATCACCATCGTCGACACCCCTGGCACCAACGCGATCATCCGCGAGCACGAGCAGCTCACGCAGCAGTTCGTCCCCCGCGCCGACATGGTGCTCTTCGTGACCAGCGCCGACCGCCCGTTCAGCGAGAGCGAGCGGGAGTTCATGGCGACGATCCGCGAGTGGGGCAAGAAGATTGTCATCATCCTCAACAAGGTCGATCTCCTGCGCGATCCCGCCCAGCGCGAGCAGGTCGTCGCGTTCGTGCGGGATAACGTCGAGCGGCTGCTGGGCTTCAAGCCCGAGATCTTCCCGGTCTCTGCCCTCCTTGCGCAACAGGCCAAGGCGCTCGGCGACCGCAACCCCGGCGAGCGTGACCGTCTTTGGGAGGCGAGCGAGTTCGAGGCGCTGGAGGACTACATCATCGAGACGCTCGACGAGGAAGGGCGCATTCGCCTCAAGCTGCTCAACCCCCTCGGCGTGGCCGAGCACCTCACCGACCGCTATCTCACCGCCACGAGGGACCGCCTCACCGTGCTCGAGGCAGACATGGCGACGATCCGCAAGATCGAGCGCCAGCTCGAGCTCTACCGGGAGGACATGCGCGAGCAGTTCCGCTACTACCTGACCCGCATCGAAAACATCATCCACAAGATGAACGACCGCGGCGACGAGTTCTTCGAGGAGACGATCCGTATCGGGCGGGTCTTCGACCTGATGAACACCGACAAGGTTCGCGGCGAGTTCGAGCGCAAGGTTTCCGGCGATACCGAGCGGGAAATCGACCGGACCATCGACGAGCTGATCGACTGGATGGTCGAGCAGGATCTCCACCTCTGGGAGACCGTCAACGACTTCATCGACCGGCGACGACTCAACAAGTACGCCGACGAGCTGATCGGCGAGGTCGGCGGGCAGTTCCGTTACGACCGCCGGGAGAAGCTGGATAACGTCTCCCGGCGCGCGCAGCAGGAGGTTGAGCGCTACGACGCGGAGGCGCACGCGCGGCATCTGTCCATGTCGGTCCGCAACGCCGTGGCGGCGGTCGCCGTCGCGGAGGCGGGCGCGGTCGGCCTCGGGGCGCTGGTGGTCGCCGCGGCAAGCACGGCCGCGGTCGATGTCACCGGTATCCTCGCTGCCAGCGTCCTCGCCGGAGTCGGGCTGGTGGTGCTGCCGATCAAGCGGCGGCAGGCGCGGCGGGAGTTCTACGCGCGCTCCACGGAGCTGCAGGAGCGGCTGCTGACCGTGATGCGGGAGCAGTTCGACAGCGAGCTGAACCGTTCGATCAGTCGCATCGAGGAGGCGGTTGCGCCCTACACGCGCTTCGTCCGTGCCTCACAAGAGGACATGGAGGCCATGCGGCGCGACCTGACCAGCATCGCCAGTGGGTTGAGGACGCTGCGGCACCGGATCGAAGGGGCATCCACAGACGAGCCCCAGTTGGAGCGCACGTCATCGACAAGGGAGTCGACATCGGAGGATGGCCCGCGCGCGCTTGCCGACGGCGAACCGGTCGCCCTGCCGGAGGAGGCGACGCGCGATGCGTGATGCCGTTTGTGCTGGGAGGATGATGATTCCTTTCCGTCCCCTTCGTGAGCAGAGCCTACTCCTACAGGGCGGACATGAGGCCCGTCCGCCCGCAGGCCAGAGTCGAACAGGGCCGAAATGACCGGTTGCCGTGTTGAACGTCGACTACGTGCGCCAATGGGCCAGTATCACACCGGCTGGATTGTCCGATAATCCAGGAGCCATGGATGCGACAAGTTGTCGGTTTCGTGATTATGCTGTCTTGCCTCCTGGTGCTGCCTGCCGCGCCGGGAACCGGGCAGGTTCCCCAGGCGACGCCGGGGACGTCTCCTGTCGCCAGTCAAGGGTCGTGGCGAATATCCGGGATCAACGCCATCGCGATGGACGGCCGGGTGGCCGCGATGGCGCCGGACGGCGCCATGCTGGCGGGGGTGAGCGCCGACAACATCTTCTGCGTCTGGGAGACCACTACGCTCCTGGCGAGTTGCGCCGACGAGGAGCTGCCGATCCGACTGGAGTCGATTGTCTGGTCGCCGGATGGCACCGCCGTGGTGTTCTCGCTGGACGCCGTCCGCATGGGCTACGAGAGCGATCTCTACATCTACGAGGTCGATGCGGAAACGCTGACGAACCTGACCGACGATGGGGTTGAGGGCTCGATAGTCAGTGTCCCGGCCGACACGCCGATCGGCGATGTGCCAGTGTGGTCGCCGGACAGCCTGCAGCCGGCCTTCACGCGATCGGTGCGCGGCGAGGAAGCCGGCTCGACGATGATCATGCGCATCCATCGTGCCAGTGGCGAGCCCGAGGCGGTCCTGCGCCTGCCGCTGTTGGAGCCGTTCGCGATCTGGCTGCCGATGGCGTGGCTGCGGACGGTGATCACTACTACACGCAGCTATCGGTCAACCTGCACGACGACCGCAACGGGATTTGGCGGATCCCCGTCAAGGGTGGGGCCAGCGAACTGATCCTGCCCGGCTCGGAGCTGGCCGATGTGCCCGCTCCCTACATCGCCGATGTCGACCCAGATTGTGGTGTTGCCGTCGTCTACTCGTATTTCCTGGTGGGTAGCTTCGGGCCGCAGATCGATCGGTCGCTCTTCTGGACTCTGGATCTGGCCACAGGCGAGAAGAGGCCGCTCGAGCCGGAGGACATGGGCGATGGCTCGTCGGATATACCAGCGCGCGTTGTCGCCGCCAGTTACTCACCGGACGGTGAGGAAGTGGTCGCGTGGGTGTCGATGCCGTCCGGTGAGTACGATCTGGCAGTGATCGACCCACTGACCGAAGTGGCGATGGACCTTGCGTTGCCGGTGCAGCAGGAACCGATCCCGCCGGTGCAGCCGCAATGGGCCGCGAATGATACGGTGATGCTGCCGGGCGCGACCGGTTCATATCTGCTGACGCTGGAGCGCATCGACGACTAGCAGAACGAAGGAGCGTGGATGCCCGTCCAATATCCAAACGGCCACGATCCGCTCGGCGATACGCCGGAACCAGAGCACGATCCGGACCCGAAGTGGGCGCTGGAGGACATGGGCGAGGACGAGGAAGACGACCTCGGCGGCGGAGCGCAGATCCCGTCGTGGGTGATCATCCTGGCGGTGCTCATCGCGCTGGCGCTGTTGCTGCAGCTCGGCTGGCCGTTGGTGATGGATTTCCTCGAACGCAACCAGGACTCGCCGGGCTTCCCTACACCCGGACCCGTATGACGACGGCCATGCTGTGCCTAACGCGAACGGGCCTGTTGCAACGGATGCCACGTCCAGGGGCCGATCTCCCGTAGGGAGTGGTCGGCCCCTGCATCTGCTCTGGCCCCGGACGAATGAGCTGAATGGGGTGTGCCGCAATGCACTCGGCGAGCGGCTCGGGGATGCTACGCTGTGGAAAGCATATTTGGACACCTCGCCTTGCATTGCGATACAGACGCCCCCGGACCAATCGATGCACCGACGCCATCTCCTGAAAACCATCGCGGCCGGTATGCTCGCGCCCTTTGGCGCACGGATCAGCACGGCGACCGCCAATGAGCCCCCACCGTTGACGCGCGCTGTTCGCGTGGAGACCGGACCAGTGGTGCTGCGCGCAGAGCCATCGCTGCGGGGGCATGTAATCGCCACGATCCCCTCCGGCTGCGGCGGAACCACGCCGGACACCCCGTTCGAAAAGGCTGACGGCTATCACTGGGCACCGCTCACCCTCGGCGATGCCGGGCTGGTTGGCTGGGTGCCGACCTGGCACCTCTCCGCCATCGACGGCTGACCCCCACCGGTCAGGACTTACGCCAACTCGCCGGGCGGCGCCTCCTCGGCGGCGACCGCAGGCTCGGCCACATGGTCGCGCAACCGAGAGGCGCGCGCGTAGATGGCGACGACTGGCGAGTACACCAGCGCGGCCGCAGCGATCGCCGCTCGCACGCCGAAGCGGTTGCCGACCCATCCCATCGGCGGCCCGCCGCTGATTTCGCCGAGCGACCCGACCTGCTCCTGGATAGAGAGCACCGTCGCACGGGTGCGGGGCTCAATGTTCCGGTTCATCCACGCTTGGCCGATCGGAGAGGTCAGGCTGCCCAGCAGGTCGCGGGTCCAGAACATGGCGAGCGCCAGCGGCAGCGACCCCGCAATTGCGAAGCCGAGTGTGGTGACCACGCGCCCACCGGCGAGCAGGGCGAGCATGCGCGTCGGCGTGCCGGGCTCAAGCGACTGCGGGTGGAGCCGCTTGAGAGCTTCGGTGGCGACGAGCGAGAGGACCGTACCGACGAGTGCGATCCCGCCGAACCAGAGCACGAGGTCGCCATCGCCAGGCAGGGCCGGGAAGCCGACGTTGTCGATCAGGTGCTTGGCCCAGAGGCGGTCGAACGCCTCGCTGGCGAGCCCAAGCAGCAGGGATGTCGCCAGCAGGACGCGCACGACCGGCCGGCTGCGGGCCACCATGAATCCGTCGCGGGCGGCCGCCAGCATGTGCCGGACAGTGGAGCGATCCTCTTTCGGGGCAGGACGGAAGTTCTTCTCCGGCATGATCCGGAGCAGCACGACAGCGAGCACGATGAACCCGACACCGCCGAACACGATCGGGAGCCGGATCGAGACGAGCCCGAGCGCGGTGGCGAGGATGATGCCGGCGAACGTGCCGGCCAGCTCGGCCTGCGTACCGCGCAGCAGCACCGGCCCGATGTGCGCCTCCCCCACCTCATCGGTGATCCACGCCTCGGTGGCGCCGCTGGTAAAGGTGTAGCCGATGCCCCACAGCACCTGGGAGGCGAGAATGGCGGTGAAGGCAGGGATCGCTCCCTCGATGACGAAGCCGGCACCGATGAGCGCGAGGCCGATCAGTACCGACAGCCGCCGGCTCACCATATCGGCGACCACGCCGGTGGGAATCTCGAAGAGCATGATGACGGTCTCCAGGATGGTGCCGACGAGCACCAGCTGGAGCGGTGTGAGGCCGACGGTCTCGACGTGATAGAGCAGGTTGACGGTGAAGACGCTCATGTAGAGCAACGCGCCACCGCCGCTCAGGAGCAGGTAGACAGGCACAGCCGCGCGGGGCGCGCGGTGCATGAATCGGGGAAACACGGGTTGGTACACTCCGGAACAGTGTCAGGGACACAACCAGACCGCCAGCGGGCGATACCCGCGGCGACATCGGGATGGTGGGACGGTCCCTGGCAACAGGCCGGAGCGGAGTCGCTAGCCGGCGGTGCGGCGGGACACGTGCATGGTGAGGACTGGCATCGATATACCTCTCTGCCCGTGTTCCGAACGATCTCCTGCCCAGTATAGGGCGGTGTGGATGCGATGGGAACCGGTGCGCGTGCCGATCCGGGCAAAAACCTGCTACGATAGGTGTAGATACTGTCCGTACATTTCACTGGGACAGGATCGCCTGGTGCGCATCTTGGGCGGAAGGAGATGAAGCATGCGTTTGACAACCCATCCGGGGCGGGCACTGATGTTCCTCCTGATCGCGATCATGATGCTTCCAGGAGTGACCGCTGCTCAGGGAACCCCGGTCGCCACACCGGGATCGCCCGAGCAGCAGCAGGCGGTCTGGGAGCGGCTCGACGGCGTCCAGCAGGTGGTGATGCGCACGTGGGGTGACGTGACGGAAGACACTCCCGCGCCGGGCGAGGCGCCGGTGCAGCGGTTCGTGGCCGGCCTCATCGCCGAGTTCGAGACGGAGGAGCAGGCGGCCGCGGCACTGGAGCCGATCCGCGACTGGATGGTCGCGTCACTGCAGGTGAACCTGGTCGACGTCGACCTGACGGCCGAAGACGCCGAGATCGCCGACCTTGGTGACAGGTCGATGGCGTTGACAGCCACAGGCACCACGCGCGACATGCCGCTCACGATCGCCGCGGCGTTGGTGCAGGAGGGTGACCGCGTGCTGGCCGTTGGCGGCTCGGTAATGGACGAGCAGGACCTGCTGCCATTGCTGGAGGGCATCGTGGATGCGATGCTCGAGCGCGAGCCGGGCGGCGAGGAGTCGCGCGACAACGTTGGGCGCTTCAGCGGTGGTCTCTGGGACATCTTCCCAGAGCAGGACGCCGAGGTGCTGGACGGCATGCGCCGGCAGGGTGACCTGCCGATCTACCAGGGCGGCACGCCGACAAGCTGATCCCGACGGTCCCGGCAACCGCCACGGCATCCAAGCATCCATTGGAGTCAGCACCAAATCCGGCCCATCCATAGGGGAGGACGCCGGCGTCCTCCCCTATGGATGGGCCGGTGCCTCGAACAGCCTGGGCCAGTCGGGGACGCGGGCCTCGACGTCGGCCAGCGCCACTGGCTTGTCGTCCCGATAGGCCATCTCGGCCGCGTAGGCCAGCAGCAGCGCCGCCCGGCCGTCCGCGCCGGTCACCGCGACCTCCCGGTCGTGCGCGACGGCCGAGACGAACGATTCCAGCTCGGCCACATAGGCGTCCCCGAAGCGGTTCAGGAAGAACCAGTGGTGGTCCTCCGTCACGCCCTCCCGGTGGTAGCGCCGCACTGGCGTCGCCCGGGCACCGTCGACGAAGATCGCGCCCGTTGAGCCGAACACCTCCGTGCGCACGTCGTATCCGAACGACGACCGTCGGCTGTTTTCGATCGTGGCCATCGCGCCGGAGGCGAAGGTAAGCGTCACGACCGAGGTGTCGATGTCCCCAATCTCGCGGATCTGGTTGCTGACGAGTGTCGAGCCGATCGCAAAGACCTCGACCGGTTCCTCGCCCATCAGCCAGCGCACGCAGTCGAAGTTGTGGACCACCATGTCGCGCCAGAACCCGCCCGAGCGGGCGAGGTACTCTGTCGTCGGCGGCTCGGGGTCGCGCATCGCGTCGTGGAGCATCTCGATCTGTCCGAGCGCGCCGCTCTGGATGTACTCCCACGCCGCCTGGTAGCCGCGGTCGAAGTGCCGCTGGAACCCGACCTGCATCCGCACCCCGGCTCGCTCCACGGCAGCAATCACCTCGTCCGTCTCGCCGAGGTCGAGCGCGATCGGTTTCTCGGTGAAGATATCCTTGTCGGCTGCGGCAGCTGCGAGAATGCAAGGCGCGTGGGTGTCGGTTGGCGAGGCGATCACCACGGCATCGATGTCGGCGTCGTCGATCGCCGCGCCAAAGTCGGTGGCGACCTTCGGCACAGCGTAGTCATCGGCCAACTGGCGCGCCAGATCCTCGCGAGGATCGACGATCATCGCGAACGTCCCGAGGTGACTGATACGCGCGAGCGTGCGTCCATGCACCACCCCGATCCGGCCCGCTCCGATGAGTGCGATCCTGGGTTTGGCTGTCATCTCTTCGCGGCCCTCCTCAGAGTCACCAATTTGGCATTACGCAAGAAGGTGTAATTCTGAGCGAAGCGAAGAATCCCCGGCGCTTGCCCCGGTACTTCCCGCGATCCGCTCTCCATCGAGACCCAAGGGCGACTGCGTGAGAGCGCGGATCGTCCCTGCCGTTGACAGGGACGGGAGATTCTTCGACTTCGGCCTTCGGCCTCCGCTCAGGATGACTTCCATTTCGGGTTGTCTCGGCAGGCTGCAGCGTTACTACTTTACACATTAGCGACCTGCTGCTCGATGAACTCCCGGTTCCGCCGGGCAACCTCAGTGGGATCACCATGACAGGTGTCCTGCTCGACCACCACCCAGCCGTCGAACGCATTGTCCACCAACGTGTCGAGGATCGCGGGAATGTCCGCCGACCCCTCGCCCAGCGGCGAGAAAACCACGTGCTCCAACGCCTCGAGAAAGCTCCATCCCTTGTCCCGGGCCGCCACCAGCACCGCGGCGTCGACATCCTTCAGGTGCAGGTAGCCGATCCGGCTGACGTTCTCCTGCATGAAGGTCAGCGCGTCACCGCCGCCGTAGGCATAGTGCCCGGTGTCGAAACAGAGATCGACCAGCCCGGTGTCCAGGTGTTGCAGCAGGGCGTCGACCTCGGACGGCGTCTCGATCCAGGTGCCGACATGGTTGTGAAAATGCATATTGACCCCCTGCTCCCGCGCGACGGCCCCAAGCGCGTGCAGGTTGGCGGCAATCTCCACGTAGGCGTGCCTCGGCAGGGAGGAGGACGAGCCGTCCGCCGGGACCTGCCCAGCAATCGCGATCCGCTCGGGTCGACCTGGCTCGGCAACGACCATGTCATGGCAGTCGATTGCCGCCAGTCGACCGGCCAGCAGCGCGACCTCGTCGAGCTGCTCGTCATGGAGCGGACCGGAGACGAGGTCGATCGGCTGGTAGGTGCCGCACCAGGTGATGCCCCGCGTTTCGGCCTCGCGTTGCAGCGTGGCGACATCGTCGCCGAAGAGTGGGTTGTACTCCATGGCGGTGTAGCCCGCCGCGCGGGCAAGGTCGAGGATCTCGGGGAAGGGAACGCGGTTCCCCTCGCCGAGATCAGCGTTGTTCCAGTTCACCGAGGCGGTCGCGACCTTCACTATGAGCAGCCTCCAGAGCCGACGTGTCACATGAGGTGAGGCGCCGTCATGGTCGGAACGTATCACCCAGCACTCTTGGCATCGCGTGGGTGCCTCATGCCTCCCGATGGAATGCGGTCAGTATCGGGAACATGTGTCCGGAGCGCAACTGGTGCGAGCGACGAGTGGAGCGGTCGCATTAGGCTTCGATTAGCTCGAACGCGATATCGAGGGCTTCGGCGTTCCGGGCAAGCTGCCGATCCGCGGTGATCAGCTGAAGACCATCGGCCTGCGCGGCGGCCAGGTGCAGGGCGTCTGGCACTTTCAGCGGCAGGTCGAAGCGCGCGGTGGCGTCTCGCGCCCACCGGTACTGGTCGGCTTGCAGACGAAGCCGCGCGTAGAGCCCGGCGTCCAGATGCTCGTTGAAGAGGTTCACGATCCGACGAGCCTGCGTGCGCTCCAGGTCACTGATTCGGCTCCTGATCGAGAGCGCGGAGGTGATCTCCAGGTCCACCAGCTCACTGATGACGGGCCACTCGACATCCTCGTACAGCCGTTGCACGCGCCCACTGTTTGGCTTGGGCACGTAGTAGGCGACCACGACACTGGAATCGAGATAGACCGGTTCACTCAATACCGCGACTCCCGCCGCATCCGAATTAGGGTCTCGCTCGCCGACTCGCCCCGGAGCTTGACCGACTTGCGGAACTCCGTGAGATCCGGAAACTTCCCGGGCTCCCGTCGCGGCGGCACAATCCGCGCGACCTCCTTGCCGCGGCGCAGGACGACGATCTCCTCGCCGGCCTCGGCACGGTCGAGATAGGCCCGCAAGTTGTTGCGCACGTCCTTCACGCTCGCCTCTGCCATGGCTCACTCCTCCTTCGACACCAGCGTACACACGAAGTGCACACCTGAGGGTTGAGAGCGGATCGGTATCATCGTACGGATCCGCCGGAGCACGGGGCGACATCTGGGTCGCCTCCGAGGTACCCAGCTTTGCTCAGGCGATAGTCGCCAGGGCGGCCTCGGCGGCGTCGAGGGTGCGGTCGATATCCTCAGCAGTATGGGCGAGGCTGATGTGGCTGCGCTTGAGCGGCACCGGCAGCAGGTAAACGCCCCGCGCGATCATCTCACGGCGGCACCGGACGTCGCGGTCGGCGTCGTTGCGGAGCAGATCGTCGTAGCTGTCGATCGGGCCGGTGAGGAAACAGAGCACGAAGATCGACCCGAACCCGGCCACCGTCGCCTCGATGTCGCGCTCCTCGACGATGTGACGGAGCCCGGACCGCATCCGCTCGCCGAGGCCGAACAGGTGCTCGTAGCTGCCGGAGCGCTCCAGGATCCCGAGCGTCGCGAGACCGGCGGCGACGCTGCCCCGGTGGGCATTGAAGGTGCCGGCAAAGAAGACGTCGCCGTCGGGGCCGTAGCGGTCCATCAGGTCGGCGCGGCCGCAAAGCGCCGCGAGCGGGAAGCCGTTCGCGATCGCCTTGCCGAAGGTCGTCAGGTCGGGTGTCACCCCCGCCACCTCCTGGTAGCCGCCCAACCCGTGCCGGAACCCGGTCACGACCTCGTCGAAGATCAGCACGATGCCGCGTTCGGCCGTCAGCCGGCGGACCTTGCGTAGGAAGCCGGCGCGGGGCAGCACCGCGCCGATGTTGTGGGCGATCGGCTCGAGGATCACCGCCGCGATCTCCTTCTCCTCCCGTTCGATCGTCTCGCGCACCTGGTCAACATCGTTGTACCGCAGCACCAGCGTGTCCTCGACGACGGCCGGGGACATCCCCGCCGAGAGCGGGTCCTTCTCCCCCACCTGATCGGCGGGACTGGCGACGTTCATCAGCACGGCGTCGTGCCACCCGTGGTAGCACCCCTGGAACTTGACCAGCTTGCGACGGCCGGTGACGGCACGGGCGAGGCGGATCGCGTGGTAGGTCGCCTCAGTGCCCGAGTTGCAGAAGAACACCCGCTCGGCGGAGGGCACGTGGTGAACAATCTTCTCTGCCAGCGCGATCTCCAGCTCGCCCGGCCCCGAGCCGACGAGGTCGATGCGCTCGATCGTCTCGGCGACCCGCCGGTTGACCTCGGGGTGGCAGTGCCCGAGCATCGCCGGGCCGGACGCCGCATGGTAGTCGATGTACGGGTTGCCGTCAGCGCCGACGATGCAGGCGCCCTCGGCGCGGGTGAAGGCCAGCGCCGGCTCCACGCGCCGGTGGGCGCTGCTCACCCCGCCGGGGATCACCCTCGCCGCCGCCTCGATCATCGCTCGGGACCGATCATGCGCCACGGCGTCTCCCCATCACTGCACACCCACTGAATGGCGGCAGTATCAGGAATGGGTCGGCGAAACGCAAGGGCAACCGAGCCCGTCCAACCAAACTCCGCGAGGCGCGTGCCTGACGGTGATCGTGCTGCAAGCGACCGGTGGCCTGGAAACGGCAGCCGCCCGGGCGGTCAGGGTGGCAGGCCGCTTCACCACGAGCGTTCGCCGCTCGTGATCCCCCGTGTCTCCCTTCGATTGAGAGCTTGGCCCGTATACTTGCTACGTTGATCGTGATTGCCCCACAGGGAGCCCTGCAGCATGCACAGGTATCGCCCCGATTCGTCCCTGCTGGCCCTCCGTCAGGCCAGCACCCGGCGCCAGTTGCTCGGCGGCGCCGCGACTGCCATGGCCGGCGGCCTCGCGCTCCATGCACCCGGCATCACCGCCGCCCAGCAGCCGAGCCCCGGCTCGCACGTCCAGGCGGTCGTCTCCTCCCACCGAGAAGCCACCGCTGCCGGGATGGCGATCCTCGAACAGGGCGGCACCGCCGCCGATGCCGCCATCGCCATGGCCGCGGTGCTCAGCGTGGTCGAACCGTGGTTCTCCAGCGTCCTCGGCGGCGGCACCTGGGCGCTCTACTACGATGCGGCCACTCACAGCGTCACCAGTATGGATGGCGTCGGCCCGGTCGGCGGCTTGGCGACCCTAGAGGGTTACGGGGAGCGCGCCGACACCCCCGGCATCCACCAGGCGATCGTGCCCGGCGCGTGGGACGGCTGGATGCTCTGGCTTCAGGAGTACGGTCGCCTCGAGCTCGGCATCGTCCTCGACCCCGCCATCCGGCTCGCGCGCGAGGGGCACGAGGCCAGCGCGGAGATGGTCACCTGGCTCGGACGCCGCGAGGAGGAGGTGCTCGACGCCCCCGACACCGCCGCGATCTACGCCCCGGACGGCGAGCTGATCGGCGAGGGGGATCTCGTACAAAACCCCAATTTCGCCGACTCCCTCGAGGCGCTCGCCCGCGCCTTCGCCCAAGCCGCCGGCGAGGGGCGCGAGGCGGCGGTGCAGGCTGCCCGCGACTACTTCTACCGTGGTCCGCTTGCCGAGGCGATCGTCGCCTTCTCCGAGGAGAACGACGGCTACTTCACCCTCGAGGATTTCACCACCTTCGAGTCTGCGCTCCTGCCGCCCATCGCGATCGATTACGGCGGCGGCATCACGGTCGTCGAGAACCCGCCCAACAGCCAGGGCATCACCATGCTGCTGGCCCTCAACATCCTGAAGGGGATGAACATCAGCCAGTATCCGCACCACAGCGCCGATGCCATCCACCTGCAGGTCGAGGCGCTCAAGCTCGCCTTCGCCGACCGCTACGAGTACATCGGCGATCCCGATCGCATCGACATGCCGATCGATGCGCTCCTCTCGGACGCCCACGCTGAGGAGCAACGACAGCGCATCGACATGGACCGCGCGATGGAGTGGCCGATCGACGGTAGGTTGGCCCGGGTGCCGCACCACACCACCACCTTCCACGTCACCGATAGAGAGGGCAACGGCGCGGCGGTCACCACGAGTCTCGGCGCGCAGTTCCTCGTCGTCGGCGACACCGGCATCCATATCAACGAGCGCATGGAGTTCCTCTCGCTGGAGGAGGGCAATGCCAACGAGCTCATGCCGGGCTTCAAGGTTCGGCATACCTCCTGCCCGTACATGGCCTTCCGGGGCAACCGGCTCTGGATCCTCGGCGGCAATACCGGCGTTGACACGCAGCCGCAAGGGCAGACGCAGCAGTTCATCAGCGTGGCGGAGTACGGCATGGGCGCGCAGGAGGCAGTCAACCAGCCACGCTTCGTGACCACCGCCTTCCCGGAGACGCGCTACCCCTCGCCGATCGAGAACACGTTGCAGATGCAGGCCGGCTTCCGGGGCAGCGTTGTCGCCGAGTTGCGAGAGCGCGGGCACGAGGTCGACCTCGGCGAGGGCACCTTCGGCTCCGCCAACATGATCGTCATCACGCCGGACGGCACCGACGCCGAAACCGGCGCTGAGCCGGACATGACCCTCTCGGCCGGGGAGGTCGTCCCCGCCGGGTCGTAGCTCCGTCGCACCCCGCTCCCGTCACCGCAAACCAGGACCGACGCGTTGTGCCATGGCCGACGCGTCGGTGATGCTGCCGCGCGCCACGGTACCTCTCGACCTCAGGGTTGCGAGCAGGAGCAGGCGCGATCGGCCCACACAATCATCAGCACAAAGGCCCATGGAGAAGATTCAGTTCATGATTTCCACACGACGACGCATCACCGCCCTGACCTTGCCACTGGCCGCAGCGATCGCCCCATCCGCCGTCGTGCTGGCACAAGGCTCTACCTCCAGGCCGATGGCCTGGCCCGATGAGACGTGGCCTGTCTCGGGCCCAGAGGCGCATGGGCTCCCGGCCGACCTCGGCGACCGGATCGACCAGCAGGTCACAGTCACGACACCGCTACTCACCTCGCTGCTCGTGATTCGAGGCGGGGATCTTGTCATTAGCCGGCACTACAACGGCTTCGCACCCGACCAGACCTTCCATATCTGGTCTGTGACCAAAAGCGTCAGCTCGATCGCGACTGGAATCGCCTTCCGAGAGGGGCTCCTCAACGACGTGAACCAGACCCTCGGCGAGCTGATCCCGGATCGAATCCCGGCTGGGGCCGACCCACGGGTCGCGAACATCACGCTCGAGCACCTGCTCACCTCGACCAGCGGCTGGGCGTGGGACGGACGCATCAACTTCAGCCGCCACGGCGAAACGGACGACCTCGATATGATGCTTGCTAGGCCGATGATGTGCGACTCCGGCGCCTGCTTTGAGTACGACTCCACCAACAGCAACCTGCTCTCGTACATCATTCAGGTACAGAGTGGCGTCACCATGGCGGAATACCTACAGCCCCGGCTCTTTGATCCGCTCGGCATTCCCGAGCCGGAGTGGGTAACCATGTACGACGGGTTCAACCGGGGCGCGGGTGGCCTCTTCCTCACCCCAGGCGATATGGCGAAGCTTGGCCTGTTGTACCTCCATCGCGGCGAGTGGGACGGGCAGCGCATCGTCGACGAGGAGTGGGTCGCGGCCTCGACGAGCCGACAGGCCAGCGGCACGAGCACGATCACGGGCGTCAACATCGGCGGCGGGGGAGCCTACGGATACCAGTGGTGGGTGCAGGATCTCTTCGGCTACCCCGCCTTCTACGGCAACGGCTACGGTGACCAGACCCTCTACGTGGTGCCGGACTTCAACCTCGTGGTCGTTACGGGTGTGGCCAGTACCGACGTCAACAAGCCGGAGAACCAGCAGCCAGTGTTACCGATCATCGAAGAGACGATCGTCCCCGCTGCCCTCGAGGGCTGACACGAAACTCAACCCATATCGGCGCAAGCCGTGCGAACGGACCGGCTTGGTGTCGGTCCGTTTTGTCTTCAGGCACGAGAGTCTTCCCGGACGCATGTGCGAGGCGGGTACCTTTCACGACTTTCTGATACGGTTGGCTTGACTTGCATAGAAGCCATCGTCGCCCAGGAGTTGCACCATGAGGGATCGGCGGTCATCCCACACAGTCACCAGCCGGTCAACGCTTACTTGGCTGCTGATCGCCGGCGTGCTCCTCGCGATTCTCGCGCCCGTCGCCGGGCTCGTCGCCGCAGTGCTGGTCGGCATCGTCACTGCCGTGCGGCCAGATCTCCGTCGCGACCTCGTCTGGGCCAGCCTGGTCGCCTCGATCATCAGCGCACTGGCGGTCATCACTGTCCTGACTGCCGGCGACATCTTCGGCTGATGTCCCTCCGTTCGATCCCATGAAGAAGGCGTCCAGCGGCATCCGCAACACCGGCGAATCCCTCATTTCACTGCGTGCGTAGAGCGTGGGGAGTCCATGCCGAATTCGGCGGCTCACGGCAGCTGAGCTTGGCGTGAGCTCCCATCTGTCATTGCGACCGGGGCACCCGCAGGGTGCTCGGAGGTATCACCGATGTGCAGGAATATTCGCCAGCTGTTCAACTTCGAACCGCCAGCGACCGACGACGAGGTGCGGGCGGCGGCCCTGCAGTACGTGCGCAAGGTGAGCGGCTTCACCAAGCCGTCGCAGACGAACACGGTCGCGTTCGACGTGGCCGTCGACGAGATCGCCGAGGCGACACATCGCCTGCTCGCCGCGCTGGAGACCGCAGCGCCGCCGACGGACCGCGATGTGGAGGCGGCCAAGGCTGGCGCCCGGTCGGCGCGGCGGTTCGCCTCCTGATGCCGGCTGACACGGTGCAGCAACGTGTCGACGCGATCTACCGGGCGGACTCGCGGCGCGTCTACGCCACCCTGGTGCGCCTGTTCGGCGGCGACTTCGAGCTGGCCGAGGACGCGATGCACGAGGCGTTCGCCGTCGCGGTGGAGCGGTGGTCGCAGGAGGGCATGCCGGACAACCCGTACGCGTGGCTCGTCTCGACTGGGCGCTTCAAGGCGATCGACACGATCCGTCGGCGCAACCGGTTCGGTGAGATGATGCCGGAGCTCCACCGGGAGCAGGAGGCCATCGCAGACATCGTCGTCGACGGTGAATCCATCGAGGACGATCGGCTGCGATTGATCTTCACCTGCTGCCACCCGGCACTCCCGGAAGACGCTCGCGTGGCGCTGACCCTCCGTGAGGTCTGCGGCCTCACTACCGAGGAGATCGCCCGCGCCTACCTCACCGCACCATCCACCCTCGCCCAGCGGATCGTCCGCGCAAAGACCAGGATCCGCAAGGAGGGCATCCCCTACCAAGTTCCCGAGCCGGAGGAGCTGCCGGAGCGGCTCGACGCAGTGCTGCGCGTGGTCTACCTCGTGTTCAACGAGGGCTACGCGGCCTCGTTCGGTCCATCGCTCACCCGGCCTGATCTCTCCGACGAGGCCATCCGGCTCGGGAGGCTCCTCAAGGCGCTGCTGGGCGACCCCGAGGCGACGGGCCTGTTGGCCTTGATGCTGCTCAACGAGGCGCGGCGTCCGGCGCGCACCTCGCCAGAGGGCGACCTGGTGCCGCTGGAGGAGCAGGACCGCGCGCTGTGGGACCACAAGCTGATCTCTGAGGGACGGCAGCTGGTCGACGAGGCGCTGGCGACGCGCCGGATCGGCCCGTACACGCTCCAGGCGGCGATCGCAGCCGAGCACGCGAAGGCCCCGAGCTTCGAGGCGACCGACTGGTCGCGCATCGTCGCGCTCTACGAACTGCTGGGAATGCTGGCGCCGTCGCCGGTGGTCGAGCTCAACCGGGCGGCGGCGGTCGCGATGCGTGACGATCCCGATACGGGACTCACCGCCATGGACGCGATTCTTGATCGTGGTGATCTGGCCGACTACCATCTGGCGCACGCGGCGCGGGCCGACCTGCTGCGGCGCCTCGGCCGGGTGCCAGAGGCGCGAGACGCCTATGAGCGGGCGCTTCAGCTGGAGCCGCAGGAGCGCGAACGCCGGCTCCTCAAACGCCGCCTCGCGGAGTTGGAGGGGTGAATCGGCATCACAGCTCAACTTGGCAATTCGACTGGAGCACATGAAGCGTACGACGTGGAGTTATCGCCTCGTCGGAAGGGCAATCACCCCAGAGGCTGTCCGTCATTTCGACCAAGGCGTGCGAAGCGCGCCGCGTGGAAAAATCGCGTCATGCTAGCCAGGGCATGGTCTCAATCGACGCGATTGCTCGACTCTGGGCTCGCTATCGCTCGCCCTCCGCTCGAAACGCCAGGTTGCGTGGGAGCCAGGAGTCTCAACACCAATCTTCGAAATCGACCGGGGATGATGTCGATTTCCGGTCGACCAGTTCGACTACCAGGTACCACGGGGTGACACCGTGGGATCGAAACACATCGGATCGGTGCCGGACGGA
>DASYWL010000288.1:0-5975 GCA_035936055.1 Thermomicrobiales bacterium | reverse complement strand
AGCGCGCCGAGCAGGGCGATCACGACGAACGATTGCAGCAGTAACCGCCCTGCCGTTGTATTGCTCTTGGGTCTAGACACACGCGCCTCGCTTCCGACTCGACGGACGAATCCTCACTTTTGACGGGTGTCGCGAAAAGCGTGCCAGAGGAGCCAGCCATGACCATGGTGGGCGGTCGGAGCTGAAAGCCCGGCTGCTTGCTGGCCGACGACCTCACCCAAGACCCGCCGAATCCCTCCACGCGCGTCGCGCATCCGCTCGCGGTTCGGCACAGTAAGCGGCAGAGTGTTGTAGCTGATGCGCTGACCGTGGGGCCAGGGGCACTTCGGTGCAGGAGCAGGTCGTCAACCCGACGCAGGCTAGGCCGAGCCCTACAGATAGGCGAAGACCAGATGTGACGTCTGCCCGAGCGAGTGCATGCGAGGAGCGAGGTGATGATCCATGGCGGACCTCCAGTGTCCAACCGCTGTAGTACGAGAGAGCCACGCCGCGGACGCCAAGAGGGCGACGCTCGACAGGGCGTCGCCCTCTGTCGGCTATGCGTACGGGATTGTTGAGGGTGTCAGACGCCGGTGCGCCGGCCGGACGTGCCGTAGTCATCCGGGACGCCCGGCGCGTCGGGCCTGCCCGGTCCGCCCGTCTCGTAGTAGGGATATGCCGGATAGGTGTAGCCAGGTGCCCAGAACGGCCCGTAGTCATAGTGCGCGTAGGTGTCCTCCCAGAACGAATTGCTGCTTCCGCTGGCGCTGCCCTCGCGCACGATGCTCGGATCGTATTCGGGCCCACCGACGACATGCTCGCGGGTGCGGTCGACATGCACGTGCTGCTCGTCGATCCGCGTGATGGCGTCCACCGGGATCGCGAACGTCTTCTCGCCGATTCCGAGGAACCCGCCGGACCCGACCAGCAGGAAGAAGACCCGCGCGTCTTCACGGCCGATCATGAGATCCTCGACCTCGCCGATCTCGTCGCCGGCGCGGTCGATCACCTTGCGGCCGCGGATGTCCTCGTTCTCGTCGCCGAGGGTCAGGTTACTTTCGCTGAGCCTCACAAGATCGATGTTCTGCTGCTGGCTCATGATGGTGCCTCCTTGGTGTCGATATCGGCGCGAGCCGCTCGCCCCTGACATACGGGTATGAATCTCCGAGGGGAGACCGGCAATAGGGCGTGCACTCGCCTCTGCCCTCTCCACGCGCAGAGTCCGTGCCATGCACGTGGGGACGGCGGCATGTCCGGTATCGCCGCAGACATCGGCGTCCCGATTTACGCATATGACAGCACCCCATCCGAGAAGGGACGGGGTGCTGCCTGTCAGAAGCGAATGCTCGTGCCGGAATGGGGGCTAGCTGTCGCCCCCGATCAGGCCCTGCTCCTCCAGGAAGTTCTGGGCCACCTCGCTCGGCTCCGTGCCGCCCTCATCGATTTGGAAGTTCAGGTCGGCCATCGTCTCGTCATCGATCTGGCCGGCGAGCTGGTTGAGGATGTCCCGGACCTCCGGGCTCTCTTCGAGCAGATCTTGGCGCACGACCGGCGCCGCGCAGTACGGCGGGAAGAAGTTCTGGTCATCTTCGAGCACAACGAGATCGAGCGCCGGAATGCGACCGTCGGTGGCGAAGGCCGAGATCACGTCCACCTGCCCCTGGTCGACTGCCTCGTAGAGCAGTCCGGGATCGAGTCCCCGCTCGTCACCGAAGTCGATGCCGTAGTGCTCTTCGAGGCCCGGCAGGCCATCCGGCCGCACTAGGAACTCCTGCGTCGCGCCAAAGGTCAGCTCGCCAGCGACGCCTTCAAGGTCGGAGACCGTCTCAAGGCCATACTCCTCGGCAGTCTCCTGCGTCACGGCGAGCGCGTAGGTGTTGTTGAACCCCCACGGCTGCAACCACTCGACCTGGAACTGCTCCGGGTACTCCTCTGCAACAATGTCGTAGACCGCGCCCAGACAGCCTGTGTAAGCTGCCTCTTCGCTCACCGCTGGCGTCGCGCCCTCCTCTGGTGCTGCACCAGCCTCCGGAGTGGCATCTGTTTCAGGCAAGTCTCGGCCGAGAATTGCCAGCAGCCCTGTCCCGGTGTACTCGACGTACATGTCGATCTCGCCATTGACCAAGGCCTGATGGACGACGGCGGTACCACCGAGGTTGAGCTGACGCTCAACGGTGTAGCCGTTGTCTTCCAGCAGCGCCGCAGCCATCTCGGCGAGGAGGATCGACTCGGTGAAGTCCTTTGAGCCGATCGTGACGGTCGGCTTGTCCTCGTCCTGCGCGGTAGCTCCCGTGGCTCCCGTCAGCGAGCCCACAATGAGCCCGAAGGCGATCAAGACCACGGATATTGTCCGGATGAATCGTCCCATCGGAACGCTCCTTTCCTGATTCGACACATGTCGCGTCTGTCGATGTGCACCACCTAACCTTACCGCATCGGTGCAACCTGCCCAGGGCGCCCCCCCTGCCTGGCCATGGTTAGTCGGCGACCGTCAGCCCTTTCGGCACGACCGTGCGGCGTGCCAGCCCGAGCAGAATCTCGGCCGACATCGCCATGACCGCGACCGGCACCGCACCGGCCAGCAGCAGCGGGTAGCTGTTCATCGCCAGCCCCTGCAGAATCCAGTCACCGAAGCCCCCGCCACCGATGTAGGCGGCCAGCGTGGCCAAGCCAATGCTCTGGACCACCGCAGTCTGCAGCCCGGCGAACATGAACGGCATCGCGAGCGGCAGCTGCACCATCCGCAGCAGCTGGAAGTCGGTCGTGCCCATCCCCCTGGCCGCATCGACCACCGCGGGATCGACACTGACGATGCCGACGAGCGTGTTCAGGAAGATCGGCAGGATCGCCAGGATGGTCAGGGCGAAGAGCGACGGGCGGAAGCCGATGCCCAGCCACGGCAGCACGAGGCCGAGCACCGCCAGGTTCGGAATGGCCTGTCCGATATTGGCCACCCACGTCATCGGACGCTCGAGGACCTTGATGCGGCTCGTGACCACCGCCAGCGGCACCGCGATGACGAGGGCGATTCCCACCGCGTAGAACACCAATTCGGCATGCTCGCGCAAGAGCTCCCAGAACTGATCAGGGTTGTCGCGAATCCAGTCGATGAAATCGAGCGGGTCGTTGCTTCCGAACATCCAGGTCTACCCTCCCTGCGCCGGCGCGCGCAGATCACGCCGTGCCAGCAGCGCGAGGCGCGACAGCCCGAAGTCGACCAGCAGCGCCAGCAGGATGGCCATGATGGACCCTGCCACGATGAGGTCGCTGTCGAGCCGGCGAATACCATCGAAGATCAGGCGCCCCAACCCCCCCGCACCGATGACCGCCGCGATTGCAGCGATACCGATGGCCGCCACGGAGGCGATGCGGATGCCCGTGAGGATGTAGGGCAGCGCGAGCGGCAGCTGCACCATGCGCAGAATCTGCCAACTCGTCATGCCCATGCCCCGCGCAGCGTCGATCGTCGCATTGGGGACCTCGTCCATGCCGGCGGCCGTGTTGCGCACGATCGCCAGCAGTGAGTAAATCGCCAGCGCGTAGATTGCCGTCGACCGCCCGATCCCGGTGTAGGGAATCAGGATGGCGAAGAAGGCGAGACTCGGCACGGTGTAGAGCACGCCGGTGAGGTTGAGCACCGGGATCGCCAGCCAGCGCACCTTCGAAATGAGAATGCCCAGCGGCACGGCGACGACGGTCGCCATCAGGACCGCGATGCCGACGAGGTGGAAGTGCTCGAGCGTGCGCTGCCAGACGATCTCCGGATTATCGAGGATGTACTGCACCGGCATCCTCCTTGCCGTGCGCCTCCGACCTGTCGGCGATGATCTCGCCAGCGTCACCGTCGACGTTCTCGTCACTCACCATCGTCGCCGAGGCAACACCCTCACCGAGCATGGCGGCGAACTCGTGGTAGGTGACGTAGCCCTCCGGCTCACCCTCCTCGGTGGCAACCCAGAACCCCTCACCGCCGACCCCCTCGGCCTCCCGGAGCGCACGGCTCGCCTCGGCCAGAGAAAGCTTGCCCGGCAGGATCAGCGCGTTCTTCGGCGGGCGCGGCCCGCCCGTCCGGGCGAGCTCTTCGATGTAGGTGTGCTCGAGCGCCTGCAGGGCAAACTCATCACCGATGAACTCGCGTACGAAATCGCTGGCAGGCTCGCGCAGCAGCTCCTCGGGAGTCCCGTTTTGCTCGATCGCCCCATTGTTCATCAGCACGATGCGGTCGCCAAGCAGGAATGCCTCATTGATGTCATGGGTCACGAAGACGATGGTCTTGTGGACCTCCGCCTGGATTTGGCGCAGCCAGCGCTGCAGCTGGTTGCGTGTGATGGGGTCCACCGCGCCGAACGGCTCGTCCATCAGGATGATGTCGGCGTCGGCCGCCAGCGCGCGCGCCACACCGACGCGTTGCTGCTGGCCACCCGAGAGCTGGCTTGGGTAGCGGTCGGCGTGGAGCCGTGGGTTGAGACCGACGAGCTCCAGCAGATCCTCGGCGCGCTCCCGCCGGCGCTGCTTGGACCACCCCAACAACTTCGGCACGACCGAGACGTTCTCCGCGACCGTGAAATGTGGGAACAGGCCGCCCTGCTGAATGACGTACCCGATGTTGCGGCGCAGTTCGGCGACGTTCATGGGCATGACGTCCTTGCCGTCGATGCTGATCGTGCCCCTGGAGATGCTCTCCAGGCGATTGATCATCCGCATCGTTGTCGTCTTGCCCGAACCCGACGGTCCGATGAGGACGCACAACTCGCCGTCAGCGACCTCGAAGGTGACATCGTCAACGGCGCGCACCTCCTGATCCCCTGACCCGAAAATTTTCGACACATGATCCAATGTGATCAACGGTGTCCTCCCTTGGGAGCTCGCTCCCGCTCACCCACATGGCGACGTGGTGTCTTGGGTGAGCGCGCAGTCTTGTCCCTGCATGCCAGCGATGCACCACCGACCATGCAGATTCCAGACGCTCAGGGGATCAGTGTAGAACACCTCGGCACGGCACCCGGCCAGGACCAACTGCGCGCGGGGCGGGTTCGACTCCCCGGCGGTGCTGCACATCCCGTGCCCCCGGACATTTCCACCGATTATGATTGCCTCACAAGGAACACCGTTCCGCACCCCCGGAAGGGCCATGTCTCACCGTTGAACGGACGTCACGAGCAGGCGATCATGAGTGCGACGTGCCGATGACGGCCGGGAGGCGCTCGCGGAACTCGGCAGCGGGCAACAACGGCTATCGACCAATTCGCCGTCCGTCGGCAGCGTGTCGCAGCCAACGTCACGCAGGGCTACAGGGCACTGCCGTTGATCACTTCCTCAGGTCCTGATGGACGTCGGACGAATCGGAGACTACATGACCACCCCGCCATCGTGGTCGACCTCGACGTCTGGGAGGGCGAGATTTTCGGCTTCCTCGGCCCAAACGGGGCCGGCAAGTCAACCACCATGCGCACCCTGCTCGGCTTCATGGCGCCGACCAGCGGCACGGGGCGGATCTTTGGCCTGGATATCGTCGACGACAGCGTCGCGATCCGCCAGCACATCGGCAATCTGCCGGACACGTTCGCCATGGAGGACCGCCTCACCGGCCGACAGCTGGTCGAACTCTTCGCCCGCCTTCGCGGCGTGACCGACCTCTCGCAGATGGAGGCGCTCGCGCGGCGGCTCGACGCCGACCTCGACCGCCCGACGCGCAAGCTCTCAAGTGGCAACAAGCGGAAGATCGGCATCATCACCGCACTCTTCCACCAACCCGCCTGATCATGCTGGACGAGCCGACCAGCGGCCTCGACCCGCTCGTGCGGGACACCTTCCTCGACATCCTGCTCGGAGCGAGACAGCGGGGACAGACGGTCTTCTTCTCCTCACATAACCTGGCCGAGATCGAGCGGGTTGCCGACCGCGTCGGCATCATCCGAGAGGGTGAGATGGTCGCCGTCGAGACGCCTCGTGACCTCACGGCGCGCGCCTTCCGGCACGGGCGCATCAGCTTCGCG
>DASYWL010000287.1:0-14071 GCA_035936055.1 Thermomicrobiales bacterium | reverse complement strand
CAACAATCCTGGTATCGCTCCGGCCAGTGTCGCAGAGGGTGTCGCCCCAGCGCCAACCGGCGACAGGCCCCGCTACAGCAGCATCGTATACTCCACCGTGGCGTTCATCGCCAAGCTGACCGACACCACCCGAACTCTGTTTCAGGAGACAGCCAGTATGGCATCACGAGACGAACTGCAACGCAGTCTTGCCGAGATCAACGAGCTCGTTGAGGAACTCGGGGTGCGTCTTTGACCTCGCCAGCGATGAGCGAGAGATAGACGACCTCGAGCGCCGCAGCGGCGCGGAAGGCTATTGGGACGACCCCGACACCGCCCAGCGCGAGATGCGCCGCCTCGGTGAGCTCAAGGCCCGGGTCAGCCAGTGGAATGAGTTGCGCACCGCCAGCAGTGATCTGCGCGAGATGGTCGAGATGGCCGCCGGCGAGGACGAGTTCCTCGACGAGATCTCAGCCGAGCGCGATGCCTTGACGGAGCGTGTTGATGACCTGGAGCTGCAACTGGCTCTGAGCGGTCCGTACGACGACAACAACGCGATCATGATCGTCCACTCAGGTGAGGGCGGCGTCGATGCGCAGGACTTCGCAGAGATGCTCAGCCGCATGTACCTGCGCTGGGCGGATCGTAACGAACTGAAGGCCGAGCTGCTCGACACGACCGAGGGTGAGGAGGCCGGCGTCAAGAACGCGACGATCGAGTTTCGCGGTTCGCACGCCTATGGCCTTCTCAAGGGCGAGGGCGGACCACACCGACTGGTACGGCTCTCCCCCTTCGATTCCGCACACCGTCGACATACGGCGTTCGCGCTGGTCGAGGTGATCCCGGAGATCGAGAGCGACAGCGAGGTCGACCTGCGGCCGGACGACGTCCGCGTTGACACCTTCCGCTCTTCAGGCGCCGGCGGACAGCACGTCAACAAGACGGACTCTGCGGTCCGGCTCACGCATTTGCCGACGAGCATCGTGGTCTCGTGCCAGAACGAGCGCAGCCAGCAGCAGAACCGCGATGCGGCCTTCAAGATCCTGCGCGCTCGGTTGCTGGAGCGGAAACTCGAAGAGCAGGCGGAGGAGCGAAATCGCCTCAAGGGCAGCCTCACGGCCGCCGGCTTCGGCAGCCGGATTCGGTCATACGTGCTGCACCCATACACACAGGTGACGGATCACCGTACCGGCGTCACCATCGGCGACGCCAACGCCGTGCTCAACGGCGCGATCGACCCGCTCATCGAGGGCTATATGAAGATGCTAATCAGCCCGGACGAGAGCGCGACCGAAGCCAGCGCAACCGCCTGACTCGACCGGGCAGGTGCTAGACTTTTCGGCACAAGCCGGGAAACAGACGAGCCGATCACCGCACCCGGCGGGGAGCGGTGATCGTGCCAGGAGATGCGTCATGACCGTCAACATCCCGCTGGACACACGCAACACGATCCTCGATCCCGCCGCTATCGAGCGGAAGCTGGCGCTCAACACCTACAACGTCGACTCCGACCGTGCCCACATCCGCATTATCGACCACCAGGTGTGCCTCTCCTGCGTGCGCCAGCAGTGCATCAACTGCTGCCCGGCGAACTGCTACGTGCCGCAGTATGACGGCACGGTGCTCTTCTCCTACGAGGGGTGCGTCGAGTGCGGCACCTGTCGGATCGTCTGCAATGAGTTCGACAACATCGAGTGGACCTACCCGCGCGGCGGCTTCGGTATCCAGTACCGCCTCGGTTAGCCTGGGCCTGCGCCGGCGAAAGGCAACATGACATGTACTGGACCAAGCGACACGTGCTGGTCTGCACATCCCAGCACTGCAACCAGAAGGGCGCCATGGATGTCCTCGGGCGGCTCCGCCTCGAGATCATCCGCAAGAGACTCGACGCCGAGATCTTCGTCAACAACTGTGGCACCATCGATCTCTGCGACACCGGCCCGAACATGGTGATCTACCCCGACAACATCATCTATGGCGGTGTCACCGCCAGCGACATCCCGGACATCGTCACGTTCCTGCAGGGTGGACCGGTCGTCGAGCGCCTGCACCTTCAGGCCGGAAAGCGTTTCGAGGGCAAGCGGCGCGACTTCTACGCCGAGATCGTCGAGCGCGGCATTGAGTCGGAGGACGAGATGCGCGAGGTCGCGCGGAAGCACGACCTCGACGAGGTGATGGTGGATGAGCAGTTCCGGCGTGGGTTCATGGCTCGGAAGCCGGTGGAGGGCGACGAGGAGGCCATTCGCGTTCATCCGACGAAGAAGGCATTGACCCGCTACGGTCTGTTGTCCAAAGCAACCTGATCCTCGCCTGCGCAAGCAGTATCGATCGGCCGACTCCCGTTGAAAGGGCGTAAGGTGACAACCAACGAGCCGACCAGGGATCAACGCCAGACGCGGGAGCAACCCGACGGCCTGAGCTGGCACCAGCGGGCTCGCCACGCGGTCACCAACCCGACACGCGGCTCGGTGATCCGCGTCGTCCTGGCGATCGTCATCGTGCTTGCGTCGCTGGTCATCGACCGGCAGTTCCTCGGCTGGGGTCTCTTCGCAACGCTGGCGATCCTCGTCGTTCCCGCAGGTCGCGCACGGTCGTTCGCTGCCTCGTTCGGTCCATACGCCGCCGTCTGGTTCATCTTCACTTTCCTGCGATCGCTGGCCGACGAAACGCGCTGGGCGCAGATCATCAACACCAGGGCCAGCGCGATTGAGCGCTGGATTTTCAATGGCGAGCTGCCCTCGATCCAACTGCAGGCGCGGTTCTACGACCCGCACGACCTGAGCTGGTGGGACTTCTATCTCACCTTCATTCACTGGTCGTACTTCGTCATCCCGCATGCCGTAGCGGTGTTTCTCTGGTGGAAGCGCCCGTCCCGTTTCCTGCAGTATCTGAGGGCAATGACGCTCACGCTGGCACTCGGGTTGGTGCTCTACTTCGCACTGCCCTCGAACCCGCCATGGATGGCACCGGAGTCCGTCAACACGCCTGGTGCCCCGACCGTGCTCCGCATCATGGAACCGATCGCGATGGAGCTCGGCGGCGGGCTCTACCAGGCGGGGTACAGGGTGGTCGGCGAGTCCAACCCCATCGCAGCGATGCCCTCGATCCACATGGCAATCACGTTCCTGCTCGTGCCGGCCTCGTACTACTACGGCCGCGTCTGGCAGATTCTAGCGTGGATCTATGCCTTCTCGATGGGACTCGCGCTGGTCTATCTTGGTGAGCACTACATCATTGACGTGGTGATCGGCAGTGTGATTGCCGGGTACAGCTGGCGCGCCGCTCGCACCTGGATGCTGGATGTCTTCCCAGCCATCCGCCGGTTGCTGTCGTTCCGATCGCGTGCGCCGGAGTCCCGCCGCGTCCGTCCGCAACGCCGCCCGGCCGGCTCGAATGTCTGACTCCGCCCGCGATCGACCTGATGGCCTCCCCTTGCACGTCAGGAGTCACGACGATAGAGAGACAGGGTGAAATCAAATCGGCTGTCTCAACGTCGACAGGAACCTGTAGGCGCGACTGATCGGGGGTCGGGCCGGTGTTACCGCGAGGCGGAAGGGTGTGTAGGCAGTGGCCCGAACCATCGAACGCTGCGTGATGCGGTTACCGGGCGCTTGCCAGCGCCTGAACCCATGCGTCGAAGCGCTGGTTCATCTGGCGGTAGACCCCCTGCATCGCCTCGGGATCGAGCACTCCCCGCCACCGCAGCGCCTCGCGAGCGTCCGCGAAAACCACGTCATCCCGCCAGTCTCGGTCCTTGAACCAGGCATCGATCACCCGCGACCAGCATGCGCTGAACCGCTGGATCGTCGCCTGCAGCTGCTCATGGGTGAGACGAGCCGCCTGCGGCGCCGGCCAATCGCTGAGCCGCCGCGGCGGCCAGTTGTCCGGATCGAAATCTTCGAACTCGCGGGCACCGACAGGCTCGCAGGTATCCCAGGAAACCACTGCCATGCGCGGCGGCGCGAAGAGTCCCCGACGACCGAGAGCGTCGACCGCGAGGATCGGAAACGGCACCCCAACCGCCACTCCATAGTGCTCCACGGGCACTGGAAAGCGCGCGAGACTGCCGGGGTGATGCGGCGGGTTCGCAGCAGCGAAGGCCGCAGCTCGCTCCATCACATCGTCCATGGTGCCCGTCCGCTCGACCTCGGTGACCTCACCGGTAAGTGAGATGCTGGCCGGCGTCGCATCCCGGAACTCGACCTCAACATCGCCCTGCGACGTCTGCAGGGACGCTCGCTCGACCGAGGCGCCGTTGTCGAGCGTGGCGACGCGCTGCTCCCGCACCGACCAGGCGCCTTGTGGGCCGAACCGAGCGATGAGGTACGCGACCTGCTCCTCAGCGGAATCGACGTAGACGATAGCGCGCGTCACGCCCGCACCTCCCCGCCGTTCCGGGACTCGACCCACGCGCGGTTGCGCCCGGCGATACCGGTCAGCATGTCGAGCTCGGAGGCTAGCGTGCCGGCATCGGGGATGTCCCGCCGGGACCGCATCGCCCGGACGAGCCGCACGACCCCCTCCCTCGGAAGGTACTCCACCCGAAACCGCTCAATGTCGGGATCGAGAAAGCGGCGCGACTCGGTTTCGATCGCTGGCTTCACGATCTGCCGGATCTCGTCGTCGCCCTCGAACTCGACCGTCCGCTCCGGCTCCCGCTTCGTCGGCGGATTCGAGGTGTACTGCCACAGATCACCACCGGCGGCATCGAGCACGTCGACCTGAAAAACGCGGCCGGGCCCCTCGGTCGCGTTCGCCATGCGGGCGAAGACCGGATAGTTCTGGTACGCCCCCCTGATCTCGGCGTTGTCGAGCTCGAACGAGCCATCCATGCGCTTGGCAAGCGGCGTGAAGGCAGCCGTGAGATCGTCCTTGGCGCGCCGATTGAAAAAGACGGCCAGGTAGGCCGTGCCCGCTAGCGCGACGAGCAGTACAGCGCACATGGCGAGGCCGGTCAGCAGATAGGCATCCACAGGGAGCACCACCGTTCCACGCGGTAGGGTCGGGAAGACGCGCGAGCGCACGCCACGACCCATTGTACTGCCCCTGCCGAGCAGGGCCCGGCGCTTCCGCTAACCTACCTTCATTCCACCGGCTACAATGGCTCGGGCTCGAATGATGGCCGCCGCGACCCCATGTGCTGAGGACTGGAATGCGACTGCGTTGGGATGTGGGTCTCGGTCGAGACCTGGGACTTGCCTTCTGGGCGATGACGTTCTTCGAGGCGACGTTCGGCGCCTACATGGGCGTGTGGCCGCTGTGGATCGAGGAACTCGGTGCACCGATCGCGCTGGTAGGTCTCGTGCTCGGCTCCGCAGGGTTCATCCGCCCACTGGTCATCGGCCCCTCGTCCTGGCTGACGGAGCGGGTCGACCGGAAGCCCCTCATGATCGCCGCCCGCATCTCGGGCATCGCCGGCATGGTCGTTGCCGCCCTCGCTCAGGCATGGCCGATCCTCTTCATCACTGTGGTGCTGAACGCGATCGGCGAGATGGTCTTTCCGCTCCTGCAAACCTATGTCGCCGAACGGGCACACGAAGACCGTGCGCGAGCCTTCTCGATGATCATCAATGTCGGGCCGTCCGTGGCCCTCATGATCACCCCACTCCTCTCCGGCGCACTTATCGCGCAGTGGGGCATGCGGTCGGCCTTCGTGCTGGGTGCCATCACAGGGCTCGCATCGATCCTCATTCTGAGCCGGATGGACCTCTCTCTCCCCAGAGACGAGGACGACGGCGAGGCTGCTCAACCAAACTATGGGGACACCTTCGCCAACAGCTCGATCCGCCCGCTCTTCGCCGTCCATGGCGTGACGATCCTCTCCCTGGCCATTGGTATCTCGCTGATCCCCGTCTTCCTGCGCGACACCCGCGGGCTTGATCCGGCGCTGATCGCCACCCTCGGCGCCGGCTCGGCCCTCGGCACGGCTCTCTTCGGGCTTGCGGTGGCGCGAACGCCGACACTCTCGAACTCCCCGATGCGCGCCGCGACCATCTCCTGCGCGGCAATCGTGGCCGGACTCTTCGTCTTCACGTTCGCCGAGGCGCTACCGCTCATCGCGCTGGCGTTCTTCCTGCGGGGCGGCATGTTCGCGACCTGGGCGATGATCCTCGCCGAGATGGGGAATATCGCGCCGACACGGCTCCGCTCACGCGCATTCGCGGTGTTGGAGATGCTCGGCGGGAGTGCGATGTCGTTCGGACCGATCATCGCATCGCAGCTCTACGGCATCTCGCCGAGCGTGCCCATTTTCACGGGAGCGGTGCTGGGCGGGATCATGGCAGTCGTGATGGGCTGGATGCAGTGGAGGCGCAGCGACCATACATCGGCGGATACCACCGCAATACCCGTGTAGCATGTAGTTGGTGACGTGACGCTGCGCGTTCCACCCCCCTCCTCTCGGCGAATGCCTCATCGCAAGCAAGGCGAAGAATCGCTCCCATGATCGCGAGGACATCGGGCCGAGCCCACCACCATCGATCTGGGAGCGCCACCGGGGCCGTGTCTCCGTCGGGGTGACCGTCGACGCGGTCATTTCGTCGGAGTCAGGCACCCCAGCAAGACGTGATCGCAGCGTCGCGTCTGCATGTTGCCGTGCTCTGTCACCGTGCTACCATCCACGATGACATGCTAATCGTCGCCACAGAGCCACAAATGGCCCCGGAGGCGCACCCCCACGGAGTCTGTCTGAATGGCGGTAGAATCCCTGATTTTCGAGCTCAGCAGCCCCGGTCGTCGAGCGGTCCGGATCCCGGAACCCGACGTGCCGGAGACGGAAATTCCCGCATCGTTGCGGCGGAACGAGCTCAACTGGCCCGAGGTCAGCGAGATCGACGTGGTACGGCACTTCACGAGGGTCAGCCAGAAGAACCACGCCATCGACATCAATATGTACCCCCTCGGGTCGTGCACAATGAAGTACAACCCGAAGGTCAACGAGAGGGTCGCACGGCTGCCGGGCTTCGCAAACATCCATCCGAAGGCGCCGGAGGAAACCGTTCAGGGAGCGCTGGAGCTCATGCACGAGCTCCAGAACATCCTCGCGGAGATATCGGGCTTCGAGGCGGTCACGCTGCAGCCGGCCGCGGGGGCCCTCGGCGAACTCACCGGCTGCCTGATGATCAAGGCGTGGCACAAGGACCACGGCGGCGAAAACCGCACCAAGATGCTCATTCCGGACTCGGCGCACGGCACCAACCCGGCGACGGCACGCATGGCCGGGTTCGACGTTGTCACCGTGCCGTCGGACAACCGGGGCAATACCGACATCGACGCAGTACGTGAGCTGGTCGGACCGGACACCGCCGGGCTGATGATCACCAACCCGAACACGCTCGGACTCTGGGACGAGCACATCCAGGAGATGATCCAGATCGTCCACGAGGCGGGTGGGCTCGTCTACAACGACGGCGCCAATTTCAACGCGATCCTCGGCATCGCGAGCCCGGGCGACATGGGCATCGACGTGATGCACTTCAACCTGCACAAGACCTTCTCGACACCGCATGGCGGCGGCGGTCCGGGATCAGGCCCGGTCGGCGTGACGAAGGAGCTCGCGGAGTACCTCCCGGGGCCGATCGTCACCCGCGTCGACGAGGAGGACGGACCGCGTTTCGCCTGGAAGCAACCGGAGCGCAGCATCGGCAAGCTCCATGCCTTCAACGGCAACTTCGGCATGCACATCCGCGCCTACACCTACATCCGAATGCACGGTGAGGACGGACTGCGGCAGGTAAGCGTCGACGCGGTACTGAATGCGAACTATCTGCGCGCCCGGCTGCACGAGGCCTACCACGTGCCGTACGACCGCACCTGCATGCACGAGTTCGTGGCCACGGCATCGCACCAGAAGAAAAACGGCGTCCGTACGGTGGACATTGCCAAGCGCCTGTTGGACTTCGGCGTCCACCCGCCGACCACCTACTTCCCGCTGATCGTCCCCGAGGCACTGATGATCGAGCCGACGGAGACCGAGTCGCGAGAGTCCCTCGACTACTTCGTCGACGCGATGCTGCAGATCGCGGAGGAGGCGGAGAGCGACCCGGAGAAGGTCAAGCACGCGCCGCACACGACGGAGTACAAGCGGCTCGACGAGGTCGGCGCGAACCGAAACCTGAATCTCCGCTGGATCCCGGAGCGCCAGAAGGAAGCTGTCGCTGCGGACTAGCACCGCTCAGATGAGACACAAAACGAACACCCCCGGATCGCACAATCCGGGGGTGTTCTTGTACCGTCTCGCGCGCTGCGCGGGAGCAGCGACTTCACTCCGGTTCGCCCTGAATCCACCACATTCAGCAACGAGACGCGACGACACCGACCAATCGCCATTCTGAGCGCAGCGGAGAATCTCCGTGCGAAGTTGGCGCGACTTCGCCGCCCGAGGCTCGGTGTGACGGTAGAGAACTCACGTGGCGATCCTCGCCTACCCGACCAAGAAGTTGATCAGCCGACCCGGCACGTAGATCGTGCGCTTCAGGGTCTTGCCCTGCAGGTAGTCCGGGATCTTGCCGGTTTCGCGAGCAACCGCTGTGACATCTTCCTCGCTCGCGTCGACCGCGACCGCCACCCGCTCGCGCACCTTGCCGTTGACCTGCACGGGAATCTCGACCGTCTCCACCGCCGCCAGCGACTCGTCGTAGACCGGCCAGTCCTGCTGATGCACGGAGAACTCGTTGCCGAGCATCTCCCACATCTCCTCGGCCGTGTATGGCGTTAGCGGCGCCATCAGCAGCGTCAGCGCGGTGATGGCGTCCCGCCATGCCGTCGTCTCGGCGACCTCGGTCTCCTTGAGCTTCATCAGCTCGTTCGTCATCTCGATCAGCGCTGCGATCGCCGTGTTGAACTGGAACTGTCCGAGATCCCGGGTAACGCGTGCGATCGTCTTGTGCGTCAGGCGCCGCAGGTCTGCCGCGTCGGCCTTCACGTCCATCCGGTTGCCGGCAGTTTCCGTGACCACCTGAAACGCGCGCCGGATGAACCGCTCCATGCCGGTGATCCCGCGCTCGTTCCACGGTCCCCCCTGCTCCCATGGACCCAGGAACATCAGGTGCAGCCGCAGCGCATCGGCGCCGTGGGCGGCCACCAGCTCATCCGGGCCAACCTGCGTGCCCCGGCTCTTGCTCATCTTGGTCCCTTCCGCCGCCAGGATGATGCCCTGGTTGCGCAGAGTCTTGAAGGGCTCCCCGTGATCGACCAGCTCCAGGTCGCGCAGGACCTTGGCGAAGAAGCGGGCGTAGAGCAGATGCAGGATGGCGTGCTCGATGCCGCCGGTGTAGATATCCACCGGCGTCCACAGCTTCGTTCGCTCCTCATCGATCGGTGCGTCATCGAAGTTCGGGTTGGTATAGCGGAACCAGTACCACGAGGAGTCGACGAACGTGTCCATCGTGTCGGTTTCACGCCGAGCGGTTCCCGCACAGGATGGGCACGTGGTGTTGAGGAACCGTTCGTGGTTCACTAGGGGGCTCTGTCCAGTGGGTGTGAACTCGGCGTCCAGCGGCAGCTCAACCGGCAACTGGTCCTCGGGCACGGGAACCATGCCGCAGTCGTCGCAGTAGACGATTGGAAACGGCGTGCCCCAGTAACGTTGACGGGATATCAGCCAGTCCCGCAGCCGCCAGGTCACCTCCGCCTGCCCGCGACCCTGCTCATTCAGCCAGGCGATGACCTTCGGCAGCTGCTCGGGCGTCGGGGTGCCGTCGAACTGTCCCGAATTGACCATCACTCCGGCGCCCGTGTAGGGGGCCTCCATGGTGCGCGGGTCAAGAGCGTCCTCCCCCTCCGGCTGGATCACGACGCGGATCGGCAGATCGAAGGCCCGCGCGAAGGCGAAGTCGCGCTCGTCATGCGCCGGAACTGCCATGATCGCGCCCGTTCCATAGCTCATCAGCACGTAGTCGGCAATCCAGACCGGAATCCGCTCATCCGTGACCGGATTGACCGCGGAGGCTCCGGTGAAGACGCCGGTCTTCTCCTTCGCCTCGTCGGTCGACTGGCGCTCGATCTCTGACTTGCGGCGAGCCTCACCGCGGTACGCGCCGACAGCCTCACGATGCTCATCGGTGGTGATCTTGTCGACCAGCGGGTGCTCGGGAGCCAGCACCATGAAGGTTGCGCCGAAGACGGTGTCGGGCCGGGTCGTGAAGACCTCCAGCTCGTTGCCGGTCTCCAACCGGAAGGACAGGCGGGCGCCCTCGCTACGACCGATCCAGTTCCGCTGCATGACCTTGACCGGCTCGGGCCAATCAAGGTTGTCCAGCTCGGCCAGCAGCTCCTCCGCATACTCGGTGATTCGGAAGTACCACTGCTCCAGGTCACGCTTGTAGACCTCGGCACCACAACGCTCGCAGATGTTGCCCTCGACCACCTGCTCGTTGGCCAGCACGGTTTGGTCATTCGGGCACCACCAGACCGAGCCAGCGGCCCGGTAGGCGAGCCCCCGCTCCAGCATCTGAAGGAAAATCCACTGGTTCCAGCGATAGTACTCGGGGTCGGACGTGATCAGCTTGCGCGACCAGTCGATCATCGGCCCCATCAGATCGAACTGGGCGATCATCTGCTCGATATTCTCGTAGGTCCACGTGGCTGGGTGGATGTTGTGCCGGATCGCCGCATTCTCGGCGGGAAGGCCGAAGGCGTCAAACCCCATGGGGAACAGCACCTTGTAGCCCTGCATGCGCTTGGCGCGAGCGTAAATGTCCGGTCCCACAAACGCGTACCAGTGACCAACGTGGAGCGTCCCCGACGGATACGGGTACATCGTCAGCGAGTACCACTTCGGTTCCGGCGCGTTGTCGTCGACCTGATAGATCGCCGCTTCCTGCCACCGCTCGCGCCATTTCGGCTCGATCTCGGCCGGGTTCCAGGTACGCTCGATGTCGCGCCGGGTATCTGTCGTCGTGGTCGCCATCATGCTGCTCCTGTTCGAAACGGAATACGAAAAAACGCCCCCGCCCCGTGTTGGGACGAAAGGCGCTTGCCATCCGCGGTACCACCCACTTTGACTTCGTCGACGGCTGTAGACGCGGACCAGATTGGTGGAGCCGAGGGGGCTCGAACCCCTGACCTCAACACTGCCAGTGTTGCGCTCTCCCAGCTGAGCTACGGCCCCATGATCGTCTGGATTGTCGCGTTCGGGCCGTTTCTCGAAGCCCGCTCATTGCCCTGTATCGGGAGCTCCCGGGAACCACTACTGCTTTCGCGGTTCCGGCTCACGGACGAGTTCAGCGCTCGGTCGATGTCTCGCAGCACCGACATCTCTCTCGGCCAGCCGCGCCTACTGCTTCCGATCATCGCCATGTTATGTTTCGGCCATACCGGCCGCGCCGCCGTATCGCGCGGCAGCAGTTGAGAGTATACGGGGCTAGACTCTCCAGTGTCAACGCGGCACCGAGCACGGTGCCACACGCGGAGGAGCATCCATGAGTACGAACGACACGGCCCTGCTGGTCGCAGGTATTATCGACGAGTTCGAGTCGATCAACGCCGCGCGCGAGAAGCCCATCTCGCAGAGCCGGCATGTCATTCGCGCGTCCGCGGATGCGATCCGTGCCGCTCATCGCGGCGAGTTCGATGACGCCCGGTCCGGTGCCGGGGAGGCCTCGGGGATACTGCAGGAGATCGTCGACCATGTAACCGATCGCCCGTCCCCGGCCGGCGCTGGATACGTGCAGGACGCGATGAAGGAGGTCGCCGAGGCCCATATCAGCATCGCCATTCTGAGCGGCAGTGACCTGCCGGCGGCCGGCGATCTCGGTGTCTCGTCGTCGGCATGGCTGAACGGGCTGGCAGAGGCCGCCAGTGAGCTTCGGCGGGACGCGCTCGACGCGCTTCGCTACAGCGATGTGCCGCGGGCGGAGTCACTGCTGCAACAGATGGACACCATCTACAGCTCCCTGGTGACGGTCGTCTTCCCAGACGCAATCACCGGCGGTATCCGCCGTACAACCGACCAGCTCCGGGCCGTGCTGGAACGAACCCGCGGCGACATCACCTTCGACCTCCGGCAGGATCGCCTCGAGCGGATGCTCAGGCAGACTGAATCCCGGCTGAGGAGATGATCACCCCCGTGCCAGAGGCAGCCTCCTCCGTCCCGGCCCCGGTCGGGTACCTCCTGCGGTCATTTCTCCGCCTACTGCCCCCTCTCCATCAGGAAACAACCTCCCGGAGGCGCGCAACGAGCCGCTCGAGATAGTCGGCAACACCCAGAACACCCGTTACGGCGACATCGGCGGTCAGCGCGATGCTCGGATGGGTGTCCGGGCCGAGCACACCCACCGCGACAGTGTCAGCCACCCCGGCGTTGCGAATGTCGCGCAGCGATTCAAACCCATCGACATCCGTCAGGTCGTCGCCAATGAAAGCCATGCCGGCGAGGTTGAACTCATCCCGGATGTGGTACATCGCGGTGCCCTTGTTGACCTCTGCAATCGGGCGCAGCTCCACGATCATCTTGCCCTCGGTCGGCCGCAGGTTGTGCGCTGCGGCGATCTTCCGCGCGAGGGGAATGAGCACGCTGCCGACCTTCCGCTGGTTGGGCGCCTGCCGATAGTGAATGCTGCCGGAGAGACGCTTGTTCTCGAAGATCACGCCCTCGACGAGATTGTCCCGCGTTAGCCGCTCCTCGATCTCGGCCAGCGCGTTCTCGACGGCGTTGGCAGCGTCGACGCCAGCATCATGCTCCGTGTGGACGTCCTGCACCACCCACTCAAACCCGTGGTTGCCGACCACCACCAGGTCACTCGTGTCGAGTCGCGTCTGAACGTCCCTCGCCGCACGCCCCGTGACGATCGCCACCACGTCGACCAAATCCGTCAACTCGTGGATCGCCGCCTCGGACCGCCGCTCAATGGCGGCCAGCGTCGGGTCGTTGACAAGCTCGCTGAGCGTGCCGTCATAGTCGAAGAGCAGACCGGCAGGACGCTTCGCCAGTACCGCGACGGTATGGTCGACCGCGCTCGCAACATCGGCCTCGATTGGTCTGTTCGCCATGGCTCTACCCTCCAAGATCGTAGCGATAAATGGTTCCGTCTTCGGCGTTGACCCAGACATCCTTGATGACGCCGCGCTCCTCCACGGCGACATGCACGTAGACGACCCCCGGCGGTGCGATCGGTGGCCCGAAGGGCGTCTGCTCGGTACTGCGGCGGATGGTGACGCTGCTGGCGGCGGCGAGCCGCAGGTCGTCGGAATATCCGGCTCGCAGCAGCGAGCGGTGCACTGCCTGGAACGAGATGTTCGCGACATCGAGATACGGCACCTCATCTGGCGCCTCCTCGGACGGCTCGACATCAAAGGTGTCAGTGGAAAAGTTGGCCTGGGCCGATGGGGAGAAGAAGGTACCCTCCCACTGAAGACCAGTCTTGAGCAGGGGGCACGCCAGCCGGAGCTCGACTAGCTGGGCGTCGGATTGCCACATTTCGGCGCGCTTACTTACCCGATGGAGTCCTTCCTGCAGGTGCAGGTCAGCATTGGCGAGGTCACTGATGTGAAGCCGCCCGTCGACGCAGGCGTTCGGGTCTCCCGTGATTGGCGGCTCGGGCGTCGTCAGCTCTTCGGTCGGCATCGGCGTCGGCGTCGCAGAGGTCGAAGTTGCCGGGGGTGTGGCTTGGCTTGCCTGCGCCTCCGTGACCGGCAGCGCCAGGACGAACGCGAGTGGCAGCAGCCCGAGGATCATCGATGTTGTGCGCCAGGAGAACAGGAAGACCATGACGAATCCGTAGTGATGAAGATCAGCGAATCGATTCCGGATGCTCCCAGTGACGACCTCTCGATCATACACCCTCCGGCCCTGCCAACAGCCACCGTGGCGCTGTCCGGGGCCGCGGAGCACAGCGAAAATCCTGCGATATACTGCCGAACATCGAGGTGCCGCAACGCAGACGTCGGTGCGGCGACGTGTCTTCACCAAGCCGATGACGGCGAAAGGGCAACCGCGCGTATGCGTCTGTACAACTCACAGAGCCGCTCGATTGACGAGTTCGTCCCGAGAGACGGACACGTCGGAATCTACGTCTGCGGCGTGACGCCGTATGACACCACTCACATCGGGCACGCCTTCACCTTCCTGACCTTCGATATCCTGGTGCGCCTG
>DASYWL010000286.1:0-6221 GCA_035936055.1 Thermomicrobiales bacterium | reverse complement strand
ATGTCCTGGGTTGTACCTGCAGAAACTGCATGCACCGGATGCAATTGACTCAAGAAGACCTTGTTGCGGTGCCGAACTGAATTCGGTGGTGATCGAGAACTGGCCGTCTCCAGGAACCCGGTCAACGATCGCTACCGCTGGCCGCATGCAGTGTGATGGTCAAGCCTGGTTCGGCCGGCGTGGACGTGCCGCTCTGCGTGCGTAGGAGGGTTGGCGGACAAGCTGGCGCCGGTGGGAGTGGGTCAGGAAGCTCCAGATGACCCATCCGGCCGTCAGGGCTGTGACAATTCCGAGTTCGAACAAGGGGTAGGAGAGGGTCATGGTGGCCTCCATTTCAGGATGAGGGTGTGATATGGAGGCCGTGCCAGGACGATAGCTGTGGGCCGACCTCACGCTAAAGGGTGCAAGGCCTGTGCCAGCAGCGGGGCGAGACCACTGGATCGGTAGCAGCCTTCACACTGTCACAGGCGATATTGGCAATGCGCGCGTCCCCTCAGGAACGGCGTTGCCCACGCTCGGGTCAGCTGCCAGGGAGATTGAGAGGCGATCGTCACCGTCGCGTTACGCGCGAACGATGACCTTGCCGCCACGGGCGACGATCAGCACCTCTCGGCTGCCTCGTCGGAACTGCGCCTCGACGCCGGGTACCAGAGCGACCGTCTGCACGCCACTGAAGACGACCGTCGCCATGCCGTTGACGGCATCGACCCGGCCGATGCCCGGCCAGATCGTCAGCATGGCCGCGGGTCGGTCGTCTGCGCCGGAGACCGTAATGCGCCAGACGCGCGACGCCGGCAGTCGAAAATCTGCCAGCTCGCACAAGCCGCCGAGCGTCTCCGTGATCGCGTTCAGCGCCCCCTCGTCGAGCGGGACGGTCCGTACAGTGGCGGCCTTCGGGTGATCGGCGGTGTCGGTTGGCTGCCAGTCGGGCATGGGGTGACTCCTCGGGTCGATCTCATGTCGAGGGCGCGTGCCCAGCCCTCCGGTATACTCTTCGCCAGTGTAGGCGCCCTTCCACAGGGGAGGGGTGCATCATCGATCAGGGACGACCAAGGATACTGGCATGACGCAGGCGGAGCAGACGCAGGGCACGGCAGACGACACGGTGACGGCGACCGGCACCCGCACGATCGGCGGTGCCAGTCGAACTCCCGACCTCGCTGCGCTGCCGGTCACGCTCGACGACGTCATCGCTGCCCGCGAGCGGATCATGCCGCACCTGCACCGCACCCCGGCGCTCAACACCGCCACGCTGGGCGGCATGACGGGCACGGACCTCGCGCTCAAGTGCGAGACCTTCCAGCGCACGGGATCGTTCAAGGCGCGTGGCGCGATCAACGCCATCCTCCAGCTCACCCCGGAACAGCGCGAGCGCGGCGTGGTGACCCTCTCTGCCGGCAACCACGGGCAGGGACTGGCCTTCGCCGCCTCCAAGGTCGGGACGCGGGCGGTCGTCTTCATGCCGGAGACCGCGGTACCGGCCAAGGTCGACGCGATCCGCGGCTACGGTGCCGAGGCCATGTTCGCGCCGACCATGGAGACACTCTTCGCAGCGATGACCGCCTACAAGGAGGAGCACGGGCTCACCTTCGTGCCGCCCTTCTCCGACCCGGCGATCGTCGCCGGACAGGGAGTGGTCGGGCTCGAGATCCTCGAAGACGTGCCGGACGTCGAGACGATCGTCGTGCCGGCCGGGGGCGGCGGGCTGCTTGCCGGGATCCTCGTGGCGGTGAAGAGCCAGCGGCCGAACGTCCGGATCGTCGGTGTCGAGCCGACCGGGGCGAACATCGTCTTCCGCAGCCGGGAGGAGGGCCGCCTGGTGACGCCGGAGAAGATCGAGACCATCGCGGATGGGCTCGCGGCGCCATTCGCGGGCGAGGTGACCCAGCCGATCGTCGACACACTCGTCGACGATATGGTGCTGGTGGAGGATGAGCAGATCCTGCGGGCGCTGCAGCTGATCATCGAGCGCTGCAAGATCGTCGTCGAACCGGCAGGGGCGGCTGCGACGGCGGCACTGCTGACGGGCAAGATCCCGGATGCCAGGGGCACGCGGACGGTTACGCTCCTGAGTGGCGGCAACATCGACCTCAACAAGCTCGCGCACTTCCTGACAGCCTGATCGCAAGAGCTCTCTGGACGGATCAGCCGGGGGCACCGCTCGCTGCCTCTTGCGCGCGCGTGTCAGTTCGCAGACCCTGTCCACGACACACGCTCACCCAGGCGATCGGGGGCGTGCGTCCGGCCCTGCTTGCATGACGAAGGGCCGGCCAGCACCCATTGTGACGATCATCTCGAAAGGATTCGCAGTACATGAACCAAGGCATCATCCCCGGCGCGATCGGTCTCAAGGACCTCAATCTTCAGGAGAGCGTCTCCTTCGCCGGTCGACACGGCTTCGATACGGTGATGATCAACATTCGCGAGGTCCACGAGATCGTCCAGCAGCACGGTGCCGACTATGTGGTCGATCTCTTAGCCGAGTATGGCGTCAGACCTGGCGCATGGAGTGTGCCTGTCCGCTGGCGGGACGACGAGCATCGCAATGATGATCTCGCTTCCCTCCCGGAGTTGATGGAGACTGCCCACGCGATCGGCTGCCCTCGTGCGACCTCCGGTGTCCAGCCGGGGGGCGACGATATCTCCCTGGACGAGCAATTCACCTGGATGGTCGACCGTCTGCGACCGGTGGCCGAGTTGCTGGAAACCGGTGGCATCAAGGTCGGGCTCGAGTTCATCGGTACGCCGAGCTACCGCAAGGAGCGATGGAAGAACCCTGAATTCATCCACGACCTCGCCGGCATCCGCGCGCTGATCGACAACGTCGGTCGCAGCAGCCTCGGCATTCTCTTCGACGTCTGGCACCACTGGGTCTCTGGCGGCACCCCTGAGCAGATTGACGATCTCTCCGCCGACGAGGTGGTGCTGGTGCACGTCAACGACGCGCCGGAGGGGCGCTCGCTGGACGAGCAGATCGACAACCAGCGCACGCTGCCGATGGAGACGGGGGTGATCCCGGTGCCGGAGATGCTCCGGCGGCTGCAGGCGATCGGGTTCGACGGTCCGGTGATGCCGGAGCCGTTCAGCGCCGGCCTCGAGGCGCTCGCTGCTGAGAACCCCGACGACGCGGGGACGAAGGTCAAGGAATCGATGGATGCCCTTTGGAAGGCGGCGGGCTTCGCCGTCTGATACAGGATCCGGATGAACAAGGGCAAACCCGCCGACTCCTAGGGGCGGACCTTGTGTCCGCCCGTTTTCCTGCTCGACCAGCGGCTATCCAGTTGACGACAACGAACGATACACGGACACTGGTGCTCTAAGCCATACTTCCGTGTCAGGCGGTCTCGACGAGGTGCTGGATGTCGAGGTTGTACCAGTGGGCAGCGGTGCCGCCGAAGATGGCGGCGTCGGCTTCCGGGGTGAGCACCTCCAGCCGCTCCAGCGCCTCCCGTGTGGCGCGGACGACCTCCTCGTAGCTGGCGGCGAGCAGGCAGACCGGCCAGTCTGAGCCGAACATCAGCCGATCGTGACCGAAGATCTCGACCACCGTCCGCACGTAGGGCAGCAGGTCGTCGACGCTCCAGCCCGCGTCGCCTGCCTCCGTGACCATGCCGGAGAGCTTGCAGGCGACATTCTCCAGCCCGGCAAACTCGTGCATCAGCGATGCCCACCCCTCGATCTCGCCACTGGCGATCGGCGGCTTGGCGATGTGGTCAACGACGAAGCGCAGGTGCGGATAGTCCCGCGCGACGGTGATTGCGGCGGGCAGCTCGCGTGGGCGCACCAGCAGGTCGTAGACCAGCTCGTGATCAGCGACCACCTCGAGGCCACGCAATACCTCCGCGCGCAGCAGCCAGTCGGGATCCTCCTCATCGTGGACCTGATGCCGGATGCCGACGAGGAAGTTCCCGCCGGGACTCTCCCGAAGCAGCCTGATGTCGGCGTCGACGTCGAGCTTCTCGAGGTCGACCCACCCGACGACGCCGAGGATGAAGGGCGTCGCCGTGGCTAGCTCGAGGAATAGGTTGGTCTCCCCCATGTCGGAGACGGTCTGGACGAGCACGCTGCCGTTGAAGCCGTTGGCCTCCAGCAGCGGGCGGAAGTCGTCGACCGTGAATGGGCGGTTGATGCCATCGAGATCCTGCAACCATGGGTAGTCGCGCGTGGCGGGATCCCAGACGTGGTGGTGGCTGTCGATGCGAGGGGTGACAGGTTGGACGCTCATACGCTCCTCCCGGTGGCGAGAAAAAGATCCCCGTCAAGCCAGGGATCGATCCGGAACCTTCAGCATAGCGAATCCACCCGGCTCGTAAAGTCCGGATTCCTGACGGTCAGCGGCGGATCGCATGGCTCGCCGGGACGAACCGGTCGTCGGGCAGGCCCACGACAGCGGTTTCGCGGAGTTGGAGGTAGATGCCGACGCCGGCGACGATGGCCCAGAGCAGCCACCAGCCGGGCGAGTTGTCGATGATGGCGAAGGCATACCCGCTGCCGAGGAAGCGGAGGTCGAGCCGATCGAAGATCAGCAGCAGCCCGGTGACCACCGCAAGTCCCCCGGCGATGGCCGTGTTGACGATGACGAGGTAGATCGGCAGGCGGAGCAGGAGCGCCGCGATCGAGAACACGGCCGCGCCAGTGATCGCAATGATCAAGAGCAGCCAGTTCGCCTCCGCGCCGAAGGATGCAGCGAGGGCGGTTGCGAGCGCGGCTCCGGCCGTCCCGGCAGCGATGATCACGCCGAGGTACCACCAGAGCCAGGAGGCCAGGGCGAAAGCGACCCCGGCAATGAATCCGACGATCCAGCTGAGGACCGTTTCGAGGATGCCGTCGCCGGCGAGCTGGTAGACGAGGATGGTGCCGAGCGAAAAGCCGACCATGAACCCGAGTATCGGTAGCATCCAGAACCAGAGCCGCAGCCCCATCGTCGCGACGGCGAGGCCGAGGAGCAAGGTCAGGATGCCGATCAGGATATCCATGCACGGACCTTTCAGGCACGGGCGACGACCGAGTCGGGCGCAAGCATGGTAGCAGGGTTCGTGCCATTTCCTGCGACGATCGGCGTCGCCGGCCACTGCACCTGAAACCGATGGCGATAGCCAGACATTGCCACTATGCACGGCACACCACTCGGGCCGTGCATTTTGTGCGATGTGCCCGTCGATACCGGCTTATGGACGACGCATCATGGACGTGGGGCCGGACCCATCCGGCTCCCCGGAACCAGACCACGGAAAGGAGCGAACGGTGCCGGCCATCACCCAGTTGCGGCGACTGCTGCGAGGCACTCTCGACCGCACCGATGTCGCCACACGGCACAGGTCCGCCGCTTGCCTTCCCTCAGTATCGATCGACCCGGTGCCGACTCGGCAGCTCAGCGACCGAACCTCGCTCACCCCTCGGCACCGGTTGCCTGTCACGCTCGTCCGCATGCTCGGCGCCGACTGCCCGGCCTGCCGAGGCATCGGCTGTCCAGAATGCGCCCATACCGGGCTGCAGTGAGGGCAACGCATCTCAGCTGTGCTGGTTCGAGCCGGGGCGCAGGGCCGCGTCGAGCAATGCTCTGCGTTCGGAATGCCTGTGTCCGCGAGGAAGGATTTTCCCGCTACATGCGCTTTCCCCTCGCTCCGGTTGAAATGACAAGGGCTGCGAGGGTCTGGCCAGTTCCATCGGATCAGTGTGCGTGGTGGGCCGGTTCCCGCCGTGAGACAGGCCGGGAGAGGCAGGCGGCACGGCCCTCGGGGGTGTCGAGCGAGCAGTCGCGGAACGCCTGACCGGTCCGCTCGTTCTCTGGCTGCAGCGTGACGTGCTGGATGCCGAAGTGCTCCCGCAGCAGCCCGGCCAACTCCACCAGCACGTCGTGCCAGTCGCGCTGCCTGGTGACCTCGACGTGCGCGCTCAATGCAATGAACCCGGACGTCACCGTCCAGATGTGCAGGTCATGCACGCCGGCGACGCCATCGACATCGGTTAACCCGGCACGAACCTCGGACGGGTCGATATGGGCCGGCGTCGCCTCCAGCAACACCTCAACCGATTCCCGCAGCAGCCGCCACGAGCTCCACAGGATGAGCAGGCCGATACCGGCCGAGAGGATCGGGTCGGCGAGGTACCAGCCCGTCGTGAGCATGATGACCGCCGCGACGATCGCCCCCACGGAGCCGAGCATGTCGCCGACGACGTGCAGGAAGGCGCCGCGTGTGTTGAGGTTGTGCTCGTGGCCG
>DASYWL010000285.1:0-2154 GCA_035936055.1 Thermomicrobiales bacterium | reverse complement strand
GAATATGCACCCGCGACTCCAACCTCATCTCCAGCCCCGACACCCATTGCACACCGCCGTGCCGTACCCGACGAGCAGCCGTAGGCGAACAATTCCCAGCGTACTCCCACTCCCAAACTCAGCCCGCCATTTTCCTCGATTATGGGTCACCGTTATGCCCTTTTCCGGGCCACCCCTCCTACTTGCATAGTCCCGAGCCCGGCGGCGAATGACCTTGTGCGGCTGTGTGGTGACACCACCGCTTGTTGTTCGACCAAACCTGCTAATCCGCAGGGAGCGACAGCTCCTCCCTCGCGGTGTCACGCTCCGCTGAACCACAATCAGCGCAGGAACAGACCGCTGCTTCGGCCGGAGAGGCGGTCGGGGCGGGTACATCCGACATGTGCGCAAGTCTCAACCCGTTGAGCGTCACCAGGACCGACGTCCCGACGTCTGCCAGTACGGCGATCCAGAGGTTCACGAAGCCGAGAACGCCAAGCAGCAGCGCGATGAGTTTGGTCACCATGGACAAGGTGATGTTCTGCCGGATGATGGCCACTGTTCGCCGCGAGAGGGCGATCACCGACCCGACGACCCAGAGGTCGTCGCGCATCAGTGCGAGATCGGCACTCTCGAGTGCGAGATCAGTACCGCCCATGCCCATTGCGATACCAACATCGGCCGTGGCCAGGGCAGGGGCATCGTTGACGCCATCACCCACCTGCGTCACGTGCCAACCGTCGGCTTGCAGGCTTGCGATCGCCTCTGCTTTCTCGTGGGGCAGCAGCTCCGCCCGAATCTCATCGACACCGACCTGAGCCCCTATCGTCTCCGCCACCGTCCGACGGTCGCCCGTCAGCATCACGACGCGCTCAATGCCCAGGTCGCGCAACCGCTGGACAGCCTCCTTCGCACCAGGACGCACGCGATCCGCGACGGCGATCACCCCAAGAACATGCCAGGCATCAGGCATCCGCTCGGCCACGAGCAACGCCGTCTCACCGGCCCTGGCAAGCGATCCTTCAGCGATCACATCCAGGGCAACCAGATCCCCGGCCGGAACTCCCAGTTCAATCATCAGTCGTTTGTTACCGACCGCGATCTCTCGCCCATCCACGAGGGAGGACGCACCGCGTCCCGGAAATGCCTCGAAGTTCGTGGCTGGCAGTTCCGGTACCCGATCATGGAGTGCCTTTGCCACTACTGCCCCTGCAAGCGGATGCTCCGAATCCCGCTCCACTGCAGCCGCAAGCGCCAGCAGATCCTGCTCGGATTGTCGATAGGTCCCTGAGCCTATCTCTGGCACCACGATCCGGGTCACCGTTGGCCGGCCGAGCGTCAGCGTGCCGGTCTTGTCGAATGCAACAAGGCGTGACCGTCCGGCCTCCTCAAGGGCCGCGCCTCCCTTGACGAGCATGCCGTGACGGGTTGCTGCGCCGATAGCTGAGACGATCGAAACCGGCGTGGAGATCACCAGCGCGCACGGGCAGGCGATCACCAGCAGCACGAGCGAACGGTAGACCCATGTCCCCCAGTCGCCGGCGATGCCGCCGCCGGCCAGCGCGATGGCCGCCGCGAGGGCGACGACGATCGGCGTGTAGACGCTGGCGAACCGATCCACGAGCTGCTGCGACGGCGCCCGGCTCGATTGCGCTCCCTCGACGAGATGGACGATGTTCGCCAGCATCGACTGGCTCGATCGCTTCGTGACGCGGATATCGAGCACACCGGAGCCGTTGAGCGACCCGGCAAAGACCTCGTCACCCTCACCGCGCTCGACCGGCATCGACTCACCAGTGATCGGCGCCTGGTCGACGGCCGAGAAGCCGGTGAGCACCTCGCCGTCGGCCGGCAGGCGCTCGCCCGGGCGGACGCGCACGATATCGCCACGCTCCAGCGAGGCCACCGCGACGGTGGTCTCGATCCCATGGCGGACCACCCGGGCCTCCTGCGGCGTGAGGTCGAGCAACGCCCGGATCGCGCCGCGCGTGCGGTCGAAGGCGACCGCCTGCAATGTGGTGCCGATCGAGAAGAGCACGACGACCAGCGCGCCCTCGGACCACTCGCCGAGGATCGCCGCGCCGAACACGGAGACGGTCATGAGCACGTTCATGTCGACCCGACGAGCGCGAAGCGAGGCCAGGCCGGCGCGCATGATCTGGTGGCCGCCGAGCA
>DASYWL010000284.1:0-6144 GCA_035936055.1 Thermomicrobiales bacterium | reverse complement strand
GTCGAGGCGCTGGGCAAGGCGGGGATCGCGGCCGGGGCGGACGGGCTGATCATCGAGGTGCACCCGAACCCGGACCAGGCGATGTCGGACGGGGCGCAGTCGGTGGACTTCGCCCAGTTCGGGGCGATGATGCCGAAGCTGGCGCGGGTGGCCGAGGCGGTCGAGCGAGTCGCCCCCCGCATGACGGCCGAGGTCGCCTGACCGTAGCGCCCCGAATCCCAGGACAGACGTCGTCACCACCGCCGGGGCTGCCACGACCATATAGCACGGTCGTGGCAGCGTTATGCCGCCGTTGCCACTGGTGCGCCTGCCATTATCCTGTGGGAAGCGCAGGGGCGGTGATCAGCCTAGGATCGGTGGTTCCTTCGCGTGCCAATCGGTTGCCTGCTCGTAGGCGTGGGCGGCTTCGAGGACGGTCCGCTCGTCGAACGCCTTGCCGAGGAACTGCAGCCCGACCGGCAGGCCATCGCTGAAGCCACACGGCACGGAGATTCCGGGGATGCCCGCCATGTTGGCAGGGATCGTAAACACATCCGCAAGGTACATCGCGTACGGATCATCGACGCGCTCACCGATATTGAAGGCGACCGTCGGCGAGGTCGGCGCGACGATAGCGTCGACCTTCTCGAACGCCTCGTCAAAGTCGCGCTTGATGAGCGTGCGTACCTTCTGCGCCTTCACGTAGTAGGCGTCGTAGTAGCCGCTCGACAGCGCGTAGGTGCCAAGCATGATGCGGCGCTTCACCTCAGGCCCGAATCCTTCGCCTCGCGTGCGGAGATAGGTCTCCTGCAGCGTTTCGCCTTCCTTGCGGTTGCCGTATTTGATGCCGTCGTAGCGCGCGAGGTTGGCACTCGCCTCCGCGGGTGCGGTGATGTAGTAGGTTGCGAGCGCGTACTCAGTGTGCGGGAGAGAGACCTCCACCATCTCCGCGCCGAGCTCACCGAGTTGCTTGATCGCCCTGTCGACTGCTGCCTGCACGCCCGGCTCCATGCCGTCGACCGTGTACTCCTTGGCGATGCCGATTTTCTTGCCCTTCAGCTCATAGGGAAGGTCGGCGGCGAAGTTGGGCACGTCGATCGTGATCGATGTGGAGTCGGAAGGATCATGGCCGGCGATGGCGGTCAGGAGGGTGGCGGCATCGGAGACGGTCCGGCTGAATGGGCCGATCTGGTCCAGACTGCTCGCGAACGCGATCAGGCCGTAACGAGAGACGCGGCCGTATGTCGGCTTCATTCCGACCACCCCGCAGAATCCGGCCGGCTGGCGGATCGAGCCGCCGGTGTCGGAGCCAAGCGAGAGGGTGGCCTCCTGCGCCGCGACCACCGCCGAGGAGCCGCCACTGGAGCCACCAGGGACGGTGGTCGATTTCCATGGGTTGCGGGTCGAGCCGAAGGCCGAGTTCTCGGTGGAGGAGCCCATCGCGAACTCATCCGTGTTCGTCTTGCCGAGGAAGACCGCTCCGGCCTCCCGGAGCCTGCGTACCACGGTGGCGTCGTACGGGCTGACATATCCCTCAAGAATTCTGGACGCGGCGGTCGTCGGCGCGTCAGTGGTAACGAGAATATCCTTGAGCGCGACCGGTATACCGGTCAGCGGACCGGCAGCGTCGCTGGCAATGCGTTCGTCGGCTTGCCTGGCCTGCTCGCGGGAAATCTGGTCCATCACGTGAAGATAGCCGTGGACGATGCCGTCGATCTGTTCGATGCGCGCCAGATGCGCTTCTGTCAGCTCGGCGGCGGTGATGGTCTTCGAGTCGAGCAGCTGCCGGGCCTCGGCGGCAGTGATCCGGGTTAGCTCACTCACACGCGCTGTCCCCTTCGACTCCGTCAACGGTACCGAGTACTGCCGGCACGGCGATGAAACCGTTATGGCTGCGCGGGGCCAGTGTCGTCACGACGTCCTGGTCAAGCGATGGCGCGACCGTGTCGTCGCGCATGACATTGTCGAGGGCAATCACCTGCGCGGTGGGTGAGATGTTCTCGGTGTCTAGGCGGTTGAGTACCTCGATGTGTTCCAGTATCGAGGAGAGCTGGTCCCGGAGAATCTCCATCTCCTCGTCGCTGAGGCCGAGTCGGGCGAGGGCGGCCACATGCTGTACGTCCTTGAGCGATAGGCCCATGGATCCTCCCATTGCGTTGCGCACAGAACAGCCGGAGCCCCGGCGCGCGGCGGCCCCGTGTCTTCGTGCCGGAGTCTAGCATGATCACGGTGAAGCCTCCGGCAGGAGGCTTCACCGTGATCATGCTTGGTGCGCGATCGCAGCCGCCGATGCGTCCCGCTCCTGCCTTTCCGGATCCGGATGACAGCGGCTCGTGTGCTGTCGTTCAGTTCGTGCCACGCCGGTATATCGACTGCCCGCCGATGATCGTTTCCTGAACATTCAGGTCGCGGTCCCAGACGATGATGTCGGCGAGCGCGCCGGCGTGCAGGAGTCCGCGGTCCCGCTCACCGATCACTCGCGCCGGTACTGCCGTCGCCATATAGAGCGTCTCCGCCAGGCTGGCGTGCGACCATCCGAGAATGTTCCGAATGGCGGCGTCCATCGTGATGACGCTTCCGGCGAGCGTGCCGTCATCCAGGCGCGCGGTTGTCTCGTCGACCGAGACCTCCTGCCCGCCAAGGCCGTAGGTGCCCGGCTCGAGCCCCGCGGCGGCCATCATGTCGGTGACGATCAGCATCCGGTCGACGCCCTTGGCGTCGATCGCGAGGCGGACCATTGCCGGATGGGTGTGTATACCGTCCGGGATGACGCCTGCAGTGACTCGATCGTCGGTCAGCGCGGCTACCATCGCACCCGGTGTCCGATGATGGATGCTCGTCATGGTGTTGAACAGATGGGTGGCCTTGGTCGCACCGGCGTCGATCCCCGCCACGTACTCCTCATAGGTGGCATTGGTGTGCCCGAGGCTGACGACGACTCCGGCCTCCACCAGTTGGCGAATGTGGTCGAGGGCGCCGTGCCGCTCGGGCGCGAGCGTGACGATGCGGACGCAGTCCTGTGCTGTCCAGCGCTCGATCAGCGCCTCGCTCGCCGACTCGATATAGCGAAGCTGATGGGCACCTTTCTTCTCAGGCGAGATGAAGGGGCCTTCCAGGTGGTAGCCGAGCGGCACCGCGCCCTTTTCGGCGTCGACGCGCGACCATGCGTCAAAGACTCCGGCGTAGAAGTCGCTCAAGGCCGTGACTACTGTCGGCAGCCAAGCGGTGACCCCTGTTTCCGGCAGCCAAGCCGAGACGTGGTCGACAGCATCACTGCTATCTCCGATCTCTGCGCCGTTCCCGCCGTTGACCTGGAGGTCGATCAATCCAGGGGAGATGTAGTGTGCGTCGTCGACTCGCACGTCCTCAGCGAAGGTATCGGTCGAGACGTGACCCCGGTGGATGGCGGCGATGTGACCGTCATCGATGACCACAGTGGCCGGCTCCATGTGAAGACCGAGCAGGGCCTTGCCTCGAAGCACACGGACACGATTCATGGCTCTTCCTCCGCGTGGAAGCGCCGCAGGGCGTGAGCGACGCTCGCGGCGATGTCGTCGATGAGTTGGATCTTCGGATTGACCCGGCCAGCGTCGAGCCGGTCCGAGAGGCGCTGCCGCACGATTGTTGTCTGCAACAGCAGGCCTCCCGTTCCGGCTACGGTCGGGAGTTCGGCGAACGGGATGCGGTCGAGCAGCGAGGTGACCAGCGAGGCGAGGGCGTCCCCGGATCGGTCGAGGATCGAGCATGCGACGAAATCGCCGGCCTCGGCGGCCGCCACGACCACCGGCGCTGAGGCGGCGATGTCCGCTTTCCGCACCTCCGGCCTGTACACGCGCGAGATCAATTCGGGAGGGGTCTCGGCTTGCCACCACCGGAGCAGGTCGCGCGTGAGCCGGCTTGCCGGCCCGCGACCGTCTGTCTCGGCGGCGATTGCTCGGAGCCCCTCTACGGCGATCGTGTAGGCGCTGCCCTCGTCACCGAAGACATGCCCCCAGCCGCCCGAGCGCCCTGTGATGCCCTGCTCGTTGCGCGCGAAGGCGATCGAGCCTGTGCCTGCGATCAGCGCGACGCCGCTCCCGTTCGGCGTGCCGGAGAGTACCAGCTCGGCATCATTGGTAATTCGCAGTTCACGGAAGCGATCGCCGAGTGCGGTCCTGAAGGCGATTCGGTCTTCGGCGCGATCGCTGCCAGCCATGCCGATCCAACCGGCCGTAACAGGTCCATCGATGCCGGCCTCACTGCGGGCGCGGTCGACGAGGTCGGCCAGCACGCCAATTGCAGCGTCGAAACCTACGGCCGCCTGATTGGAGCTATCGCCCTGGAGCCGTGCGAGCAGGCGGCCGCCGTCGTCGATGAGGGCGAGGTCCGTCTTGGTGCCTCCGCCGTCGATGCCGATGAATGTGCTCATCCGGCGGTAGCCAGTGCGTCGCGGATCACGCCGTTGGCTGATTCCAGCTTCCTGCGCGCGTCGTCGGCCGGGATATCGAGCAGGCCCATCAGAATCGCTGTCTTGACATCGTTGTCGGCGCGGAGCAGCAGGTCGGCCGCCTCGCCACGGTCGGTCTCTGTTGCGGCCGCGACGATCCGGACGGCGCGGTCCCGCAGCTTGTGATTCGAGGGCTGCACGTCGACCATGAAGTTCCCGAAGGTCTTTCCCAATCGAATCATCGTGCCCGTTGAGAGCATGTTGAGCACCATTTTCTGCGCCGTGCCAGCCTTCATACGCGTCGAGCCGGTGATCGGTTCCGGGCCGGTCACCGCGGCGATCTCGGTATCGGCATGTCGTGCGATGGCGCTGTTTTCGACATTGCTGAGTGCAATCGTCGTCGCCCCGGTCGTCTGCGCGTGCGTCAAGGCGCCGACGACGAATGGTGTACGGCCGCTCGCCGCGATTCCGACGACCGCGTCCTGATCGCTGACGCCGATCTCGTCGAGCGCCTTTGCGCCCTCCTCGGTACGGTCCTCGATGTTCTCGATGGAGTGCCGCAATGCGTGGTCGCCACCGGCGATGAGCCCGATGACCAGTCCAGGCGGGGTTTTGAAGGTCGGTGGGCATTCGGATGCGTCCAGCACGCCGAGACGGCCCGACGTCCCGGCGCCGATGTAGATGAGCCGGCCTCCGCTGCGGATTCGCTCGGTGATGCGGTCAATCGCCTCAGCGATCGCCGGGAGCGTCCGCTCGACGGCCGCGGCGACGGTTGCGTCCTCCGCGTTGAGTCGGCGGACGAGATCGATGGTGGGCAGGGCATCGATATCTTCCGTGTTAGGGTTCCGCTGCTCGGTTGGAAGCTTGCCGAGGTCCTTACCAGTCCGCTGGTCGGTCACCTTGCTTTCTCCTGCTGGGTCAACGGGCGGTAGATGAGGCCACCGCCCACGGAATTGACGAACGCGCAGCTTTGCATGCGCCAGCAATCGACGAGGCGTCAGTGTTGCCGACATTATCGATTGTTTCGTTCAGGTTAGGGGTGCATCCGAGGAGATCCATGAAGCGCTCTTCTCCAAGTCGTGTTCAGGAAGAGCTCGCGCTGCGACCTCCCAAGCTATCGCCAGCACCTTCGGGCCCGGCATTCTGATGCTCGGGTGGTGGGCGCTCACGGGACGGGTCTCGGCTCCGCTGCAGATTCTGCCCTCGTGCGTGGAAAAGGATGGCAAGAAGGTCATTGGTTGGAACAGGTAGCCGACTGATCCGCCGATGTTCATTCTGTTTGGAGGCAGGATTGGTGATTCGTGGCACGCCGATGTTCTTGGAACGACGGTACCGCGCCCTTCGGAACAGGTTGTTCCTTGCCAGGCAAGTGGCGGTGGAGGTGCAAGGCGTCAAGCGTCGGGCAAGCCGGCGCTTTGACCCGGCCCCATGCAGCAGGCGGCTTACGGAGAAACGGTTTGAGCCCTGCGGTCGGTGTCACGCCCTGCTATACGCCACTTCCTGGTACCGGGTGTGAAGCGCCTGCTCGAGCCGCTCCTGTGCCCGCCTCGCGTCCTTCCCGAGATATAGCGCATCCACCGTATCCCGAAGCTCCGGCTGTTCCTCAAACACCGCCCCGCCGTAGCCGATCAGGGGCTCGGTGCCGGATGTTTCGATCGCGCGCAGGCAGGTGACGGTGTCCCGGAGCGTCTCGACCGAAGGCGGTGTCGGTGTGGAGAGCACGACAGCATTCGGTCCAA
>DASYWL010000283.1:0-8642 GCA_035936055.1 Thermomicrobiales bacterium | reverse complement strand
TCTGCACGTGGGTCATCGTGAAAGAACTCCTCATGCTCGACCGCCCGGGGCTGCCCACCGGGCTTGTATCCAATTCCGACTGGTATAGTCGGTATTGAGAGCATAGGCACCTGCCCGACGATCCGTCAAGGCGTGGTCTGGGAACTCGTGCACATCGCTCCCTAATCGAGCCAGCGGGTAACCTCATCTGCGGGCCTGCGCACGCGCGCCTCGGCGGGTTTGGCGATGTAGCCGACATAGACGAAGCCGAGCACGGTGGCACGCTCGCTCAACCCGAGGAACTCGCGTACCTGCGGGGTGTAGGTCACCCATCCGGTTCGCCATATGGCACCGAGTCCGAGCGCTTCGGCGGCGAGGAGCATGTTCTGGATGGCTGCAGAGGTGGCGGCGATCTCCTCGATCTCGAGCACCTTTTCCCTCGGGTCCGGCACGACGGCCACGGCGATCACATAGGGTGCGCGCAACGGTTTGCCAGCCATACGCTCGCGGCTCGCTGCCGCCTTTTCCGGGTCATCCTCGCGTGCGGCACTGGCCTCGCCCATCACCTCACCAAGACGCCTGCGGGCGTCGCCGCGCAGCACGAAGAAGCGCCACGGCTCGGTCATGAAATGGTTGGGAGCCCACGTCGCCGCCTCGAGCATCGTCCGGATCAGTTGCTCGGGCGGCTCCTCGTCGGAGACCTTGCTGATGCTGCGGCGGTTCTTGAGTGCGGTCAGGAGAAACTCGTCCTCCATCACCAGCTCTGTGCTAACATGCGGATTCTGCAAGATCAACCTCACGCTTTACCCGGTTTTCTGTGGAACATCAGGAGGCGACCGGCTTACCCGCCTCAAACCCGACCAATCCTATCAGATTTATCCGCGCGCCTCATGCTGATCGCTCCCCTCTTCGCGCACGGCGTACCGAAGGTGCGGCGAATCATCCCCGTTCGGGAACAAACTTCGCCACGAATTGCCGTACCATGGGGTATACATGCACCGGCTGCACGTAGAGGACTGGAAGAATGGCCGCCGCCGACACCATCGCCCAACACCTTCCGCGCCTCAAGGGCCGATCCTATCTCTTCGGCTGGATGGGCAATGCTGATCGCGACGAGACCGGCGTCCCACCGACCCCACCGGAGCACTGCCCCCGGTGCAACACTATCCTGCCGCGAACGACGCGCAGCCTCCAGCTGCGCGTGTGCCCCGATTGCGGGCTGCACCTCCGCTTGCCCGTTCGTGACCGCATCGCGGCGCTGGTCGACGATGGCACGTTTCGCGAGCGCGATGCCCAGCACGCATCGGGTGATCCGCTCACGTTTCACGACGAGCGCGCCTATCGGGCGAGACTCCTCCATCAGTTCCAGCTCCACGAGCACCGCGATGCGATCGTGACCGGCACCGCGAAGATAGGCGAGATACCGGTCGTCATCGGGGTGCTCGACTTTGCCTTCATGGGAGGCAGCATGGGTATCGTCGTCGGCGAGAAAGTTGCCGCGGCCGCCGAGCTCGCCAGCGAGGAGCGACGACCGCTCGTCACGGTCGTCGCAAGCGGCGGTGCCCGCATGCAGGAGGGCATGTTCGCGCTCTGGCAAATGGGCCGCACCGCTGCAGCCATCAAGCGCCTGCGCGCCAAGGGGATTCCCTACATCAGCGTGCTGACCGACCCGACGACCGGCGGAGTTTACGCCTCCTTCGCCAGCCTCGGCGATGTGATCCTGGCCGAGCCGGAGGCGCTCATCGGTTTCGCCGGTCCACGCGTCGCAGAGACAATGATGGGCGAACCCCTGCCAGAGGGCAGCCACCGCGCCGAGTATCTGCTTGGACACGGCCACGTCGACGCCGTCGTGCCGCGGGCAGCCTTGCGACCGACGATCAGCTCGATCCTCGGTGTCTGGCAGCATGCGACCCGGCTCGACGACGAGGAGGTACGACCTCAGGAGCAATGGCAGGCAAAGCCGGCTCGGCAGCTTCCCGACCCATGGGCGCTGACCCAGGATGTCCGCCTTTCCAATCGCCCATCCAGCAGCACCTATATCAGGCAGATCGTGAGCGGCTTCGTCCCGCTCGCAGGCGATCGCATCTCTGCGGATGACCCGGCCGTGATCGGCGGCTTCGGGCGAATCTCCGGACTACCGGTGATGGTGGTCGGGCTCGATCGAGGGCACGACCGGTACCCCGACGAGGCGCCGTTGCGCCCCCGGCCCGCCGGCTTCCGCAAGGCGAACCGGCTGATGACGCTCGCGGCTCGATGGCGGCTGCCGCTGGTGCTCTTCATCGACACGCCCGGCGCCTGGCCCGGCATCGAATCGGAGCAGGAGGGTCTGGCCGGCGCGATCGCGCAGAACTTGGCACTCCTATCCGACCTACCGACACCGACGGTCAGCGTCGTCATCGGTGAGGGCGGCAGTGGTGGAGCTCTTGCGTTCGCTGTGGCCGACCGGATGCTGATGCAGGAGCGTGCGACGTTCTCGGTGATCGCGCCTGAGGGCGCTGCGTCGATCCTCTACCGGGACGCGGATCGCGCCGAGGAGCTGGCGCGATCGCTCAGGATGACCGCACGGGACCTGGAGGCGTTCGGCATGATCGACGGTATCATCGCCGAGCCGGAGGAGGGCTCTGCGACCGATCCCGAGCTCGCCGCGCAGATGGTCGAGCGCGCGGTCGTCTCCCAACTCGATGAGCTGCGCCGGTACGACACCCGTCAGCTGATCAAGTACCGCTATGAGCGCATCCGGCGGCTCGGAGACGAGCATATAGAGGCGCCGTCACGCCGGAGGCGCGTCGCCCGATGGCTGCGGAACAAAGTCCGAAGCGACGGCCCAGGCACACCGAGCACGGTTTCAGCGAGTTCCCCCTGATTGCTCACCGTCCAGGGCTCGAACCGGGACGATACCGGCCGTCACCCGAAGTGGTCGAACGCACCCACCGGTAAGCGCTCTCGGCTTCCGGAGGGTTGGATCAGGAACAGCTCCGGCGGGCCCTCGACAGGTAGCACTGTGCCGATTCGCGTCACCGTGATGCCCCGCTCTTTCGCGTCGGACGCCATTGCATCCCAGCGTTTCGGGTCGATGGTGAAGAGCAGTTCGAAATCCTCCCCGCCGCGCAGGGCGAGGTCGCGCCAGCGATCGGAAAAGAGCGCACGCACCGCTGCGATCACCGGCAGCCGCTCGGCGTCGATCTCCGCCGACACCTGGCTCGCAGCCAGGATCTTCGGCAAATCACCCGCCAGGCCGTCGCTGAGGTCCATGGCGGCCGAAGCGCCGTGCTGGACGAGCAGCTGGCCGGCATCGACCCTCGGCTCAGGCGTGAGATGCGCTCGAACGAGGCGGTCGCCAGCGGTGCTATCCCGGTACCGCTCGCGATCCTCCAGGATGGCCAACCCCGCTCCCGAGGCACCGATGGAGCCGGTCACACCGATGACATCGCCCGATCGAGCACCGGATCGCAGCAGCGCCTCTCCCTCCCCGGCTCGCCCCAGCGCTGTGACCGACACCAGCCGCTCACTGTTCACCCTGACGATATCGCCACCAACGACCACAGCGCCGTGTCGCCTCGCCAACGCGCCCAGCCCCTGATACATCGCCTCCAGGTCGCTCACGCGCTCGTCGCCCCGCAAGCCAAGCGTGACGACCGCGACAGTCGGCAACGCACCCATTGAGGCAATGTCGGACAGGTTGACCGCCAGCGCCTTGTGCCCCAGCGACCGCCAGTCAGTCCAGTCGAGCCGGAAGTGGATGCCCTCGACCATCGTGTCGGTTGTGAGAATCTGTACCTGGCCTGCTGCCGGGCGGATCATTGCTGTGTCGTCACCCGCAGCGACGAGCACATCCTCGCGCGTTCCACGGACGTCCTCCGGCAGGGCGGCGACCAGCCGATCGATCAGCCCGAACTCGCCGACATCGCGCACCGTCTGCTCGTTCACGCGGTTGTCTCCTGGTTGATGCCCCGCGTGGTCCCTGCCGTGTGCGCCTGTGGAAAGCCAGGCGTGTACGGGGAAAACACACCGCCTACTGATCTGCCGGATCTCACCGCTCTGGACCCGCTTGCCATGTTGAAGCCGCCTGTCTTGCCTGTCATCCTTCGAGGCCAGAGCGTCTTCCGCGATCTCACGAAAGGCTAACGCAGCGTGCAACGTCCGCAACCGCTCCCCGTCACCGTAGGCCAGGAATCCGTCTGGGACTATCCGCGCCCTCCGCGCATGGAGCCGGACAGCCGCCGCGTGATCGTTCGATTCAACGACGAGGTTGTGGCCGATAGTACCCGCACCCACCGCGTGCTGGAGACAAGCCACCCGCCGCTTTTCTACATCCCGCCGGAGGATGTCCGGGTCGAGCTGCTGAACGCGAACGGCGAGCAGACATGGTGCGAGTTCAAGGGCGACGCCCACTATTATGACCTGGCCGTCGGCGACCGCGTGAGCCGATCGGCGGCGTGGTGTTATCCGGAGCCAGCCAAAGGCTACGAGGCGATACAGTACGCCATCGCGTTCTACCCGAGCCGCGTGGACGAGTGCACGGTCGACGGCGAGATCGTCGAGGCGCAGGCAGGTGACTTCTACGGCGGGTGGATCACCTCCGAGATCATCGGCCCGTTCAAGGGCGGTCCGGGCACGCAGGGCTGGTAGGTCCTTTCAGGTCGCGACCTCGCTCCACACCAGCCCGTCATTTCAAGCGGAGCGGCGCAGCCGCGGAGTCGAGAAATCTCTTCCAGGACTGATGTCAGGCTTCGACCATGCTCCGGAGTCGCGGCCAAGATGACACGGAGGCGCGGAGGCCGAAGGACTTCTTGGGATACGGAAATGATATGGCGGCGGCAAGAGATCCTTCGGCTTCGCCCCTGCGGGGCTTCGCTCAGGATGACAGGCCATGACCGGTGATCAGATACCGACAAGAATCCCCTCTGCTACGGATCACCCACTCCGCGGGGTCCGCTTCTTGCGCGGACACGGGCGATTGGATCCGGTTTTGGTGCAGAAAGACTCAACATGAGCGAACCTCGCGTTACCACCGACATCCCCATCACCCACGACGTCGAGACGGACACCGACCCGATGGTCCAGCCCCAGACCGGCGAGGTCGATCCCGCCGTCACCGTACGCATCGACCAGTTCGAGGCGCTGTACCCCTTCCCGCTGGATCCCTTCCAGCGCACTGCCATTGAGATCCTGGAGCGCGGCGACTCCGTGATGGTGGCCGCGCCGACGGGCTCCGGCAAGACGGTGGTCGCCGAGTACGGCGTCTACGCCTCCTTCCGCGGGACCGGACGCGTGCTCTACACCGCGCCGATCAAGGCGCTCTCCAACCAGAAATACCGCGATCTGAGGGGCATCTACGGCGACGATGTCGGCCTCCTCACCGGCGACATCACCGAGAACCGCGAGGCGCGCGTGCTGGTGATGACCACCGAGATCCTGCGGAACATGCTGCTCCAGAGCCCGTGGGAGCTGGACGACGTCGAGACGATCATCTTCGACGAGATCCACTACCTCGCCGACCCCGACCGGGGCACGACATGGGAAGAGTCGATCATCCTCTGCCCGGAGCACATCCAGCTGATCTGCCTCTCGGCGACAGTCACGAACGCTGACGAGATTGCGGGCTGGATCAGCCGAACACACCGCACCACCCGCCTGATCACCCACACGGCGCGACCCGTGCCACTTGCCCTCTACTTCTTCCACGAGAGTGAGCTGCACTCGGTCGTCGACCACACCGGCGAGCACGTCGGCGACTTCTCGCGCGTCGGCGGCGAGTTGCGGCGCCAGCAGGGACGCGGCCGGCGAGGGCGGGCGCAGATGGACGCACTCGAACCGCAGCCGCACGAGATCATCGAGCAGCTCGAAAAGCGCGATCTGCTGCCGACGATCTACTTCCTCTTCAGCCGCAACGACTGCCAGGCCTACGCCGAACGGCTCGCTGCCCTCTACCCGCTCCAGATCAGCGAGGAGCATAAGGCGCAGATCGAGTTCATCGTCAACACCTACATCGACAGCCTGCGGGAGGAGGACCGCCAGCTGGAGCAAGTGAGCGTCATCCGCGCCCTCGCAACGAAGAGTATCGGCTTCCACCACGCCGGCCTGTTGCCGGTGTTGAAGCAGCTTGTCGAGGTGCTGTTCGCGCGCGGCCTGATGCAGGTGGTGTTCGCGACCGACACGCTCGCGCTCGGCGTCAACATGCCCGCCCGCACCGTGGTGGTCGGACGCATGTCGAAGTGGGACGGCCGCCAGAAGCGCACGCTCATCCCGAACGAGTTCCAGCAGATGGCCGGTCGGGCTGGCCGCCGCGGCATGGACATCGTCGGGCATGTGGTCATGCTCTACTCGCCGTGGATCTCCTTCCGCGACATGCTGGAGGTCGCGACCGGACCGATGCTGCCGGTGCGATCCGCCTTCGCGATCCGGTACAACACGGTCCTCAACCTGTGGGACCCGCCGCAGGGCGAGCGCGTGCGCCAGATGCTCCAGCGGAGCCTCGCGCAGTACCAGGCGAGCCAGCGCACCCGCCTGATCGAGCACGACATCCTCGAGGTCGAGAGCGACCTCCAGGCGATCCCCGCCGGGTGCCTGATCGGCTATCCCGAGGGGGATGCACTGCTCGACGACTATTCCGCCCGCTCGCGCCTCATGCAGTCCCTCCAGACACAGGAGCGGCGCGCGAAGCGCGACCTTCGCGACGTGCAGAAGGCAACCGAAACCTCGTCGCCATGGCCACGGCCGGCCCGGCAGGCAATCCGCCGCACCTTTCGCACGGCCGAGCCGGGCCTCGTCATCCACCACGAGACGAAGGGCTGGCTCGTCTTCCTCGGTCGCGGCGAGGGTGATGCCGGCGTCGGCATAGCGCTGCGCATGGACGACGCGTCGCTGGTGCACATGAGCGAGTACCGCGAGGTCGACTACCTCACCGACACCATCGTCGATATCCCCGAGACCCTCCACTACCCCCCGACGGCGGCCGACGCCAATGCGGCGCTGCAGGAGACCGACACGGGGGCCCTTCTCGCGACGTTCGTCAACATCGACGTGCCTGATCTCGATCGCCTCGCGCGCGAGCACCGCGAGGCCGAGTGGGAGCGCCGGCAGGTGGAGATCCGCGGACTGGAGGAGGCGTACGAGGAGGCACGCTCCGAGCTGGAGGGGGTCACCGCCGGTCGTGAGAGCCACCCGTGCCACACCTGCCCGGTGCGCAAGGAGCACCGGCGATATCAGCGCCAGCGAGACACGCTCGAGAAGGAGCGCGCCCAGCTGATCGAGGGTCTCGAACGGCAGTCACTCGCCGAGGACCTGCGGATGCGAAACATCATCCGAGGCATCCGGGACGTGCTGCATCGCTTCGGCTACCTGCGGCAGGGCTATCCGACCGAGAAGGCGGACATGCTGGCTGACATCTTCGACAACGACGGGCTGATCCTCTGCGAGCTGATCGACCGGGGCCTCCTCGACAACCTCTCGCCCGACGAGCTCGCCGAGCTCTTCTCGTGGTTCAGCTTTGACCGTGAGTACCGCTACCCCAACCACTTCCTGCTCAGCAACCGGCTGCTCCGTGCTCGAGAGAAGCTGGAGGACATCGAACACGAGGTGATCGGCGAGGAGCGCGACCACCGGCTCTTCATCTCCGAGGGCCACAACCCCGGCTTCTACGGTGCGGCCATGGCATGGTGCCAGGGGGCGACGATGGCGGAGATCGGCGAGTCGCTCGAGCTCTCCGAGGGCGACCTGGTCATCACCTTCAACAAGACGATCGACCTGCTGCGGCAGGTGCGGGAGATGCTCACCGACGTCCAGCCGGACCACCCGCTGCGCACCCGGCTGGGCGAGGCGATCGAGCGGCTCAGGAAGGGTATCGTGGCGCAATCCCTCGCGCTCGGGTTCACGCCGATCGCCGAGTTCGAAGACGAAGCCGATGACGACGAGGAGATCGTCGGGACTGAGGACGAGGATGTTCTCGACGAGGCATAGCGGATGAGCGAGCGGGTCTTCACCGCTGGCCGTCTCGAATGCATACGCCCAGCGACCGGATGGCGTAAGCCCGGATCAGTTCTGTCTGGTGGCTCCGGCCGGGGAGCGTCATCGGTTTGTCAACCGGCACGACCCTAAGGGGCCGGTCTACACGGCAGGTGTCGACTTCACGCCGAAGACCTATGCCGATCTGATCGAGGCCTACGACCGGCATCCGGAGCGCAAGTTCACCGGACCCGACGGACGGGCATGCCAGGATCAGACACGGGGCCTGCTGCAGGATCTGCCACTCGTCGTGTCCAGCATCCGGCATGTGGGCAAGGAAGGCAACGAGCTCGAGGCACACCGGGCGGGGGTGATCGCCGAGGCCGAGCGGCAGCTGGAGTACCAGGACTCGGCCTTCGTGGATCTGGTCGCCGCGCTCCAGCAGATCCCGACCAAGGTGATTGCCGAGGCGACGGGCTACAACCCACGGACCGTCCGGCGATTGAAGCAAGGCGAATTCCGGCCAAGTGCCAATCGGCTGTCCCAGATACCCACGCTAGCAAGTCGGCACGGGATCATACCGCGTTATGATGGCATTCACTCAGTTTCCGGGAATTGATTAAGTGAACGATAAGCACCCGCAAAACTGAGTGAACCAATACCTGTAACGGCCGTCACGGCTGGCGGACGACCTCGTCCAACTTCAGCCTGCTCGCTTC
>DASYWL010000282.1:0-7172 GCA_035936055.1 Thermomicrobiales bacterium | reverse complement strand
GTGCCGCGGTCATGTACATGGTGACCCTCTTCTTCGTTTACGGGTTCCTGGTCAGCAGCTTCGACAACCCGTTCGACACCACACGTCACTGGACCCACACGGTGGTCCATCAGGCGATCCCGGTAGCAGTCGTGCTTGACTTCATCCTCCGCCCCTTCGCGAACCGCCTGAGTTGGCCGACCGCGTTCCTCTGGACGGTCTACCCAATTGCCTATCTCGCGTGGAGCCTCATTCGTGGGGAGATCGACGGCTGGTACCCGTACGATTTCATCAATCCTGGCGAGGTCGGTGGCTGGGAAACCGTGGGGCTGAATGTGATCGGCGTGACGATTGGCTTCGTGGCCCTGGGGCTGTTCCTGGTCTGGGTCAGCCACTGGTACCACAGGCTGGCAACCGCTTCACCGCCGATTCGTCCGCAAGCGGCATCGCCTCGCTGAACGCCAATCGGCATCACGCAGCCCGGCGCGCCGGCGCCGCTTCCTCTTGTACCGATCCACCCACTCGCTACAATGCCGCAAATCATGGTGGCGCGTGCGAAGGCTCGGCGGGCGTGGGCTCGCCGAACCGGTCGCCTCCTCGCGCGGCACCTGACAGGAGCATCCCACGTGAACTCACCGGCACAGCGAAGCCTTCGGATCGGCATTCTGGGATCGGGGAATATCGCGCGGCACCACGCCCGCGGATGGAGCACCTACCCCGACCGCGCCGAGATCGTCGGGTTTGCCGATATCGCCACCGCCCGCGCCCAGCAGATGAGCAACACCTACACCGGCGGCAGCGCCATCGCCTTCACCAGCGGCAACGAGATGCTCGCCGAGGCCGATCTCGATGTTGTCGACATCTGCCTGCCGCACCACCTGCACACTGATGCGATCATCGCCGCGGCCGAGGCAGGCAAGGCGATTCTTTGCGAGAAGCCGCTCTGCACGACCCTCGACGATGCGACCCGCATCCGGGACGTGATCCAGAAGACCCGGGTCACCTTCATGGGCGCACACAACCAACTCTTCCAGCCCTCCCTGCTGGAGGCGCGGCGGCTGATGGCTGGCGGCTTCCTTGGCACCCCCTACCTGCTCCGCTCGATCGAGACCTTCCAAGCGCGGAAGTGGGAGCCATTCGGCAAGGCCGAGACCGATCAGCGCGACTGGGGGTGGCGTTCCGACATCGCGCAGGCCGGCGGCGGTGAGCTGATCGACACCGGCTACCACGGGACCTACCGGCTGCTCACGCTGGCGGACTCCCGTCCGGTCGAGGTGACAGCGATCCTCAGCAAGTTCTTCCAGAAGGGGCTGGCGACAGAGGACACCGCGATGGTGATCGTCCGGTTCGAATCGGGCGCGGTCGGGGAGATCCTCACGAGCTGGGCGCTGGACGTGGTCGGCAACAAGCACTTCGAGGTGCAGGGCGAGCTGGGCGCGCTCAGTGGCGGGCCGGGCAGCTTGGAGCACCAGCTCTACGGCTGGGCGGATTCGGCGACCAAGACGTTCGAGCCGGTACACAGCTTCACGCTGGAGATCGAGCATTTCATCGAGGTCGTCACCGGCGAGGCGGCGAACCCGGCCGACATCGACGAGACGGCGCGCACGCTCCAGGTCATCAAGGCGGCGTACCTCTCAGCCGATCTCGGGCGGACGGTCCAGCTTCCGGAGGACCCGACGGCGCCGGCGACAGCTGATGGCCACGCGGCCTCGACCCCGACGAACGTCCCGGTCCTCGACGCCGCCAAGGCCTGACGCTTCGATCGGGCGGCCAGAACATGTACCGCTGGCCTGCAGGCTCCGGGTGAGCTGCCCGGGCCCGCAGGCCGATGTCAGTTCAAGGGGCTGGGCCAGGTGAGGCCTCTGCGTAACGTCGCTATCGACCATAACTGGACAGACTCTCGGTGAGCCGGCAGAATAGAGTCTTGGTGTGGCCATCGGCCACACGCACAACCGAACACCGGCGTTGACGAGGACGGGTAGGAACGCCCCTTCGGGCCCAGAGAGCCGTGTTGCTGCGAGACGGCCCCGGAACCGTTCCGAGATGACCTCCGAGCCGCATCCCAAACCCGACCCACCCGGTCGCCAGTAGGCGATGCCGGACGCCCCCGTTACCGGGCGATCACTGCACTCCCTCGGACCAGACACACCTCGAGGGTCCTCTTCCGCAGTGACCAAGGTCTGTATCGCGAGATGCAGGCGAACCAGGGTGGTACCACGAGACCGATCGCGTCCCTCGTCCCTCGGGCGGCAGGTGACGCGATTGTTGTGTCTGGAGGAGGACCACCATGACCGACGCTTCCGACAAGCGCTTCTACATCACCACCTCTATCCCATATGTGAACGCCATGCCCCACATCGGCTTCGCGCTAGAGGCGATCCAGTGCGATGTGCTGGCCCGCTACCACCGGCAGAACGGCGATGACACCCGCTATCTCTCCGGCACCGACGAGAACGCGCTCACCAACGTGCAGGCGGCCGAGCGCGAGGGCGTCAGCGTGCGTGAGCTGGTCGACCGCAACGCGCCGCGTTTCGCCGCACTGCAGGAGCCACTGCGCCTCAGCTGGGATGACTTCATTCGCACCAGCACCGATCCTCGGCACGAGCCCGGCGCGCAGAAGCTCTGGCGGACGATGGCCAACAACGACGACATCTACTCCCAGCACTACGCGGGGCTCTACTGCGTCCGCTGTGAGCGCTTCTACAAGCCGGAGGAGCTGATCGACGAGAAGTGCCCGATCCACCACATCTATCCAGATCGCGTCGATGAGGAGAACTACTTCTTCCGCCTCTCGGTCTATGAGAACAGGTTGCGCGATCTGATCACCAGCAACGAGATGCTCGTCCAGCCGGAGCACCGCCGCGAGGAGATGCTCTCCTTCATCAATCAGGGACTTGAGGACTTCAGCATCTCTCGGCAGGCCGGGCGCGGACGCGGCTGGGGCGTGCCGGTGCCGGACGACCCCAACCAGGTGATGTACGTCTGGGTCGACGCGCTCAGCAACTACATCACCGCCCTGAACTACGCCGAGGACGGCGCGCTCTTCGACCGCTACTGGCTCAACAACCCGAACCGGGTGCACGTGGTCGGCAAGGACATCATCCGCTTCCACGTTATCTACTGGCCGGCAATGCTGATGTCCGCCGGGCTGCCGGTGCCGTCGAAGGTCAATGTCCACGAATTCCTCACCCACGAGGGCGAGAAGATGAGCAAGAGCCGGGGCAACGTGGTCGACCCGATCGTGCTCGTGAACCAGTACGGCGCCGACGCGGTGCGCTGGTGGATGCTGCGCGACATGCCGCGAACGAGCGACGGCGACTTCTCCTACCAGCGCCTCGAAGACCGCTACAACATGGATCTCGCCAACGACCTCGGCAACCTCATTAACCGCTCCGTTGGCATGCTGCACCGCTATCGAGGTGGCGTGGTGCCGTCCGCGCTCGCCGCGGCGGAGGCGGACGGGGTGCTGCACAACATCGCCGATACGATCCCTGCCCGAATCGAGCGAGCGCTCGATCGCTTCGACTTCCGGGAGGCTCTAGCGCCACTGCAAGAACTGGTCACCGCCGCAAATCGCTACGTCGACGACCGCAAGCCGTGGGAGCTCAACAAGGCGGCGAAAAACGGTGACGAGGAGGCCGCCCGGCAGATCGACACCGTGCTGGCCAACCTGATCGAGTCGCTGCGCGTGCTGGCGGTGCACCTGCGACCCTTCCTGCCGGACGGTGCCGACCGCATCTCGGGCCAGCTCAATCTGGGCTCCGAGGAGGCGAAGGGCGACACGGCCAGTCCGGAGTGGGGTGACGCGCTCGCGGGCGTCACCTTGCCGAAGGGAGCGCCCGTCTTCCCACGCATCGAGCGCGAGGAGGATGTCGCATAGTCGCGCCAATGGATGTCTCGGCAGCGGTGCTGATCGGCGGGCGCAGCCGGAGGATGGGCGGGCCAAAGGCGCTGCTGCGTCTCGCTCCCGGCGAGCCGACGCTGCTGGAACTCGTGGCCGGTGCCATGAGCGAAGTCGCGAGTGATGTCACGCTCGTCGGGCGAGCATCGTGGCCGATTCCGGAGTCGCTCGCCGGGCTGCATAGGGTGCGAGACGAGGGCAACGGTGCGGCCGATGGTGTGGTCGCCGCGCTGCGTGCCTCGCGCTTCGACGAGTGTCTCGTCGTCGGGTGCGACATGCCGTTTCTGAATGTCGCACTGCTGCGCGAGATGGGCACGCTTTCGAAGAGCGAGGGCAGGGGCGTGATCGTGAGCGAATCAGCCGGCCTGCACCCGCTCCATGCCGTCTACCGGCGGAAGAATCTCGCGCGGATCGAGTCGGTGGTTGCCACTGGCGAGCGATCGCTGGTGGCCATCGTCCAGGCGCTCGGCATGGCAGCCATCGACCTCGACGTCCCAGAGCGGGACAGCGCCGTGCGCTGGTCCGTCTTCAACGTCAACACGCCCGAGGACCTTGAGACTGCGAGAGCCCACGCCGGCGTGTAGGGACGGTGCTGCGGAGCGAGTCCATCCGGTTGCCAGTGGCCAACACCCGCTCGCAACTGACTTCGACGTCGATCCTCCCAACCGTCATATCGAGCGCAACCGAGCGCAGCGAGGGTGGAGTGGACAAATCTCTCCCGAACCGGGAATGATGCAGATCACGCAAGAGATTTCGCCGCTTCGGTCGAAATGGCGGGATGTTAGCAGGCAATCAGGCTATGCTCCTGTCACGACAGTTCATCCGGTTGTCATCATCAGAAAGCCTCGGCCATGTCCGCTCGTTCGTCCGATCCCATCACCTTGAGTGTCGACGAGGCGCGGGAGCGTATTCTCGCCGAGTTCGCGCCGCTGGAGCTGACCGCAGCACCACTCGACGACGCGCTCGGGCTCGTGACCACCGAGCCAGTGGTCGCTCTTGGTGACCTTCCGCCGTTCGACAACTCGGCGATGGATGGCTACGCCCTTCGATCCGCCGACACGGCAGCTGCATCGGACGCCACAGCCGTGACGCTTCAGGTGATCGGCCAGGCGCCGGCCGGGTACCGCGCCCCTACCGCCGTGCCGCCGGGCGCCGCCCTGCGCATCATGACCGGCGCGCCGATCCCTGACGGAGCCGACGCCGTGGTTCGCTTCGAACATGTCGCGATGCTCGCTGCTGACCACATCGCGATCCATCGTCCGGTGCAACAGGGCGAGAACATCCGTCCCGCCGGTGAGGACGCCCGGTGGGGCGAAGTGATCCTCACCGTCGGCACCCGCATCCGGGCGAACGAGATCGCGCTGCTGGCCAGCAGCGGTCACGCCAGCGTGGCGGTGCATCGCCGGCCTCGCGTCGGGGTGCTGGTGACCGGTGACGAGGTGATCGCGCCCGGCGAGCCGCTCGGACCAGGGCAGATCTGGAACAGCAACGGCCCGATGGTCGCCGCGCAGGTGCGGCAGTCGGGCGGGGTGCCGGTGGTACTCGGCGTGACGACCGATTCTCCCGCCGCCGTCCGGGGGAGGCTGGCCGAGATCGACAGCCTCGACCTGCTGCTGACCACCGGCGGCATCTCCGTCGGCGACTTCGACGTGGTAAAGGATGTGCTCCGTGAGGAGGGACACATCGAACTCTGGAGCCTGCGCATCAAGCCGGGCAAACCGCTCGCCTTCGGCCAGGTGGGGCAGACGCCCGTGATCGGGTTGCCCGGGAATCCGGTCGCGGCGGCGGTCGCCTTCTGGCAGTTCGGGTATCCGGCGGTACGTGCGATGCTGGGGCATCGGGAGGTTCAGTTGCCGCAGATAGAGGCGCGCCTGCTCGATCGGGCCGAGAATCGAGGCGATCGGCGGCAGTTCGTCCGGGTACGTGTCGAACAGGATGCGCAGGGGTACACCGCGCGGTTCGCCGGCGGACAGGGATCGGCGATGCTGACGTCGCTGGCAGCGTCGAACGGGTTGCTGGTCGTACCGGAGGCCTGCGATGTTGCCGGACCCGGCGACCTGATGACCGTCCAGATGCCCGGCTGGGACCTGGGATAGGTGGCCAACATCCGACTGGCCGACAGCGCCTAATCTCCCCGTTCTCCCCATCCTGACCCAATTGAGGTGCGTCCGTATACCCCTCTGGTCAACGTTCGTGCTGAATATCCCGTTCGTACACGTTGATCGGGTCGCGTACGGACACAGACAATCAGCGGGACATCCAAGAACGGCCAGGTACTCGCCCCGGCTGGCTGGGCCTGCGGGTGCCATCACGCCGAAGGATGTCGACCTACGCAGCACGTCCATCCGGACGGCGGCATGGTGTTCAACCGATCGCACCTGAGTGGCGACCACCCGGCAGAGGGGTCGTCTCGGGAGCGATTGCGGGATTGTATCGGAGGGAAGGAATGCACTCGCCCCGCAGGCCCCGCGTTTTCGCGTGCGCCGTACTCCTCGCTGTCTGGCTCGGAATCTCCGGCCTGCTGGCGCCATCGGCAACCCTAGCCGACACCGACCTCGTGATCGGTGGTGAGGCGGTCGTCGCCTACGCGCAGGGGGACAATGTCCGCGTTCGCGACGACGCCACCTACGACGCCGGCATCATCACCTCAGTGCCAGAGGGCACCACGGTCAGCGTGCTCGACGGGCCATTCAGCGACGGCGACGGGAACACGTGGTACTACGTCTCCGCCGTGGGAAGCACCGGCTACATGGTGAATGACTACCTCACGAACGCCGGTGGTGGTGCGCCGAGCGGCGGGACTGCAGGTGGCACCGTGACCGCAACCGACAACGTGCACCTGCGCAGCGGTCCGAGCGTGGGGTACGCCAGCATCGGCAAGATTCCGACGGGCACGTCAGTCGCCGTGCTGGACAGCATGGATGACTGGCTACGCGTGAGCTGGAATGGGTTCGAGGGCTGGTCCTACGGCGAGTTCTTCATCGACGGTGGCTCGGCTGCACCTGCCCCGACCGAGGACCCGGCCCCTGCGCCTGAACCAGAACCGGAACAAGAGCCAGAGATCACCTGGATCGACGCCGGCACGCGATACACCAACGATTCGGTGAACTTCCGCTCGGGACCGTCGCTCGACAGCAGCGTCTACGAACTACTGCCGGCCGGTATCGCGGTCGAGCTCACCGGCAAGAGCCAGAACGGCTTCGCTGAGGGCGTCGCAAACGGATACACCGGCTGGGTATCACTCGATTTCCTGACGGCAACTGCTCCTGAAGATCCGGAACCCGACGTGGAG
>DASYWL010000281.1:0-2563 GCA_035936055.1 Thermomicrobiales bacterium | reverse complement strand
GCCCCGCCCGCTCCGGGCACCCCCGAGACCGTGTACCATCCTTGCGGAATGATCGGCCGCCATTTCGCAAGGATGGACATGTGACCGCAGTCTACGACATCATCTTCGACGGTGGCTCCAAGGGGAACCCGGGCCTCGGCTACGGTAGCTACCAGATCACCCGCGACCGCGCGATCGTCGCGCACACTCAGCTCGACTACGGAGACAACGTCACCAACAACCAGGCGGAATACTGGACGCTGCTCAACGCGCTGCGCTGGCTCGCCGACGACCTCGGTGACGAGGCCCGCGACGCGTCTGTTACGGTGCACGGCGACAGCCAGCTCGTCATCAAGCAGCTCAAGGGCGAGTGGAAGATCAAGGACGCCAAACTGCGCGGCATCGCGATGGAGACGAGGGCGCAGATGGACCGCTTCAAGGATGTGTCGCTCGCATGGCACCGGCGTGATGTCTCTGTCCAACAACTCGGCCATTGAGCCCGGAGGCAGACATTCGATGCGAACGATCTACCTCGCCTCCCCCCTTGGTTTCGCCGAGTCCACCCGCCCGTTCATGGACCACCTCACCGCTCGGCTCCGTCAGCATGTCGTCGTCAACAATCCCTGGGATATCCCGGAGAGCGTTGACCCGTTCAGCGACGCGCTGTCCATCGACTCGGTGCGGGAGCGGGATCACCGGCTCGCAGCGATCAACCGTGAGCTTGGCCGCAGGAACCGCGAGGCGATCGACGCCAGCGACGGCCTCTTCGCGGTGCTGGACGGCGTCGACGTCGACTCCGGGACCGCCGCCGAGATCGGCTATGCGTTCGCGAAGGGCAAGTACATCTGCGGGCTTCGGACCGACTTGCGCCTTGCCGGAGACAACCCCGGATCGATCGTCAATCTGCAGGTCGAGTACTTCATCTTCGAGAGCGGCGGCCGCATTGTGACGACGGCGGAGGAGCTCGTCGAGCTCGTCGAGGAGTTCGCCGCGAACGGCACCTGACGGCTTTCCGCTCCCGGCGACGCCGTGCTCGCCGCCGGCTCGGTTTGCCGCGCGGCAGGGAACGTGCAGCACGTTCATCGACTTCGCACCGCACCATCCTGGCGCGAGAGGGAGTGGCAACGTGGCGACAGCTGGAGGGCAGACATGGGGTCAGGAGGCGCGCAGCTTCGCGCGCGCGTTCGCTGGCGCCTACATCTTCGCCGTCCCGCTCCTGTTCACCATGGAGATGTGGTGGATCGGGCAATATGCGACCCGATGGAAGCTGCTCGCGTTCCTTCTCGTGGCGCTCCTGGCAAACTTCGGATTGACCTACGTCGCCGGCTTCAAGCGCGAGAGCTCGCTGTTCGCGACCATCGGGCAGACGCTCGATGCCGTGGCGGTCGGTATAGTCGCCGCCACGGTGATGCTGCTCGTGCTGAACCGCATCGGTCCGAACCAACCGATCGACAGCACTATCGGCATGATTCTCGTCCAGGCGGTGCCGCTCAGCATCGGCGCATCCGTCGCCAACGAGGTTTTCGGCGGCAGGCGAGACAATGGCCGGCAGGGCCACGCGGATCCACCCGACCTCCCTTCCTGGCAGGAGCTCGCGTCGGATGTCGGCGCGACCGCCATTGGCGGCGTCTTCGTCGGTTTCTCGATCGCGCCGACCGAGGAAGTGCCGATGCTGGCCGCCGGGCTGGAGTATCCGCACCTGCTGGCGCTCATCGGCTTCACGCTCCTGCTCAGCTACGGCATCGTCTTCGCCAGCGGCTTCGACCGGTCTCGGGCGCAGGGTCTTTTCCAATCACCGATCACCGAGACGGCACTGGCCTACGTTGCGTCGCTCGTCGTTGCCTTCATCGCGCTCTATCTCCTTGACCAGATCGATATCGGGCAACCGCTGCTCTCCATCGTCGAGCAGGTCCTCGTACTGGGCGTGCCCACCACGGTCGGCGGCGCAGCAGGAAGATTGGTGGTATGAGTGACCGCAGGCGCGAATCATCGGAGGGCCAGGCGCAGGGAAAGGAGGGGCGCTCACCGGCTGAGTGGACGACTCTCGCAATCAGTATCGGTATCATCGCTGGTTTTCTCGGGGTCGTCACCTGGCTCTATTTCCGCGGCAGCGAGGAGCCGCCGCTCATCACCGTCGAGGTGCAGATGGAGAGCCTGCGCGAGGAGGATGGGGCATGGTACCTGCCGATCGAGGTACGCAACGACGGTGACCGCACCGTCGAGAACACCCAGGTCGAGGGAACGCTCCGCACCGGCGAGGGGGAGCCTCAGGAGGCGTCCATCACGGTAGCGTTCCTCGCCGGCGGGGAGCGGGTGGAGGGGACCCTCGTCTTCAGCGACGACCCTCGAAACGGCGAGCTCGAGGTGGGGCCGACGAGCTACCAGATCCCATAATGGCCCTACCTAACGGCCCTGCCTCCTTGGTGTCAACCAGCGAGCTCGAATAGCGGCTTCGACAGCAAGGTCGTCAGATGCGGGAAGTGGAAGAACGCGTGCAACGGCCGAAGGGCGGGGATAGGCTCCGGCTGCCCCCCTCGTCCATGTAGCGGCGACGGTACGCCGGTCGGGCCGAGCAGGATCGGGT
>DASYWL010000280.1:0-6818 GCA_035936055.1 Thermomicrobiales bacterium | reverse complement strand
CCATCTGGCAGCTTGGCAAGGCGATCACCGGGAGGAGCTTTTGATGTCGGAACCCCACCGCGTCGGCGCGCTGGAGGTCAGCGAGAACATTCCCTTCCAGGAGCGCCAGTGGAAGGTGCAGCGGATCGGCTGGGCCCTGATGCTCCTTCTCATCGTGCTCGCGCTGGTCGGGTTCTTCAGCACCTGGCTCCTGAGCGCCGTGGGGTGGGCGACGGGGCCCTGGTGCTTGAGTACGAGCGCTTCGTCCGCCACGGTGCGCGCACGACCTTCTCAATCGCTGCCGACAGCAGCCAGGTCGAGAACGGCGAGATCGAGCTGTGGATGTCGTCGGAGTATTTCGACGCAATCGACCTGCAGAACATCTCCCCGCAGCCCAATGAAGTCCGTGATGCCGGTGACCGTCGCATCATGGTTTTTCTGGTGGAGGATCCCTCCACAACGCTCACCGTCGAACTCTCCGCGCGTCCCCGGGAGATCATCGGGTGGATCTCGGCCGAGGCCGGCGTTGTCGACGGGCCCTCCATCGCTTTCGACCAACTCAGCTACCCCTAGGCGCACGCCTGCCCTGACACCACTGGAGGAGAGATCCCATGGACGCCGTCCTCCGAGCGCTTGCCATCTACGTCATCCTGATGCTGATCTTCCGGATCGCCGGCAAGCGCGCCCTCGCCCAGATCACGACCTTCGACTTCGTGCTGCTGCTGGTCATCGGCGAGGCGACCCAGCAGGCCCTGCTGGGCAACGACTACTCGATCGCCAACGCCGCGCTGGTGATCACGACGCTGATCGGCATCGACGTCGGCCTCTCGCTGCTGCAGCAGCGCTTCCCGGCGATCGGGCCGTTGACGGAGGACGTCCCACTGGTGCTCGTCAATGAGGGTGAGGTGCTTAGGGAACGGCTGGACAAGAGCCGCATTTCCGAGTCGGAGATCCTCGAAGCTGCACGGGACAAACAGGGACTCGAACGGATGGATCAGATCAAGTTTGCGGTGCTGGAGCGTGCCGGAACGATCTCGATCATTCCCAAGCAGCAGGGATAGCCGTTTCATCACGGCAAGATCTCCCCGGCCGCTTGCCAGCGACCGGGGAGATCCATGCGGAATCCGGGTGAACAGTAGGTGAACCCGTCCACTCGTATGGGCGCACCTCATGTCCGCCTGACCGCTCCCAGGATGACACCCGCCCCAGGGCTGCGCCGACGGGAAGGTGAAGCATACACACCCGGGTTCGGTACCACCCATCAACTGGTCCCGGCTACCCCTCCGCGTCGTCTTCCACTTCGATCGGTAGCCAAGCCCAGGCATCGCCCTCGCTCTCGATCAGGCCGAGACTCGGGAATGGGTGAAAGTGGTTGAACACCGCCATGTTGCCGCTGCCGGCGATTTCCGCGAACAACCGTCGGCGTGTCTCGATCACCTGCTCCGGGTTGATGTCTGGCGCGCCGATGACCTCTGGATATGGCAGATCGATCGGGTTCAGCGCAGCATCCCCCATCACCCAGAGCTGCTCACCCTCGGATTCGACCATCAGGCCCATGTGCCCCGGCGTGTGCCCACGCGCGTCGACTGTGGTGATCCCCGGCAGGAGCTCCTCGCCGTAGCCCACCAACTCGATGGCCCCCTCCAGTGGCAGCAGGGCACGGTCGACTGTCGCCAGGAAGGTTTCCAGGAAGTCGGCCGGTACCGCCTCCTCTTCGACTCGGACCGGATCGGTCCAGAACTCCCACTCCTCCTGCGCCATCACATAGCGCGCGTTGCTGTAGAGCGGGTTGCCAGTGGCGGTCACGGTACCTCCGATGTGGTCGGGGTGACCGTGGGTCAGCACCACCATATCGATTTCACCCGGCTGGATGCCCATACGGCGCAGGTTGTCAGCCAAGATACCGGTTTCCGGCAGCCCGGGCGCTCCGGCCCCGGTGTCAACCAGCACCAGCTCGGACCCGGTGTCGATCACGGTCGAGGTGTGCTGCGAGACGAGTTGGCTCAGGTCAATGCCCGTCTCCCGGATGATCGCCTCCTCCTCTTCGTCAGGAGTGGCGCCGAAGACAATGAGCTTGACGAACGGACCGGCATTCGCGCCGTCACTGACTGACCAGCAGGTGAACGAGCCCAACTGGAACTCGTAGGTGGCTCCGGTCATGTCCGGCGGCTCGACGGCGACCGGTGTGGCGGCCGGCGTCGCCTGCTGGCCGAGCGCTCGAACCGGCGGGCCGACGGCCGCCACAGTCGCGATGCCGACCGAACTGGTGAGGAAGCTCCGTCGATGGCTGGTGAAACGCCGTGATGTCATGGACGCACCTCCTGTTGCACGCCTTGATGAGAAAGAAACTCACCATGAGCCTCAGCAGCACGCGCCGCAAGGGCTATGCCCCAAAATGCGCCGACGGGACCACGACGTGGTAAATCGACCCGCCGGCCCGATCGACAACGTAGACAGCACCGTCACTCCCCCGCCCGAAGGACGAGATCGAGAGCCGGGTCTCCAGCGGCATGCCCGCCTCCCAGCCATCCCCCGTCTGCGTAGCCAGCCAGAGCAGGCCGGAGCAGTAGTCGGCATAGAGGTAGCCTGCTTCGATGAACTCCCCGCCGGTCACCGAGCAGCCGCCCTCCTCATGGGTGTATTCCAGCGACGGCAGTATCGTGCCAGTAGAATCGCAGTCCGCCACCTCATAGCAGAAGGTGCCTTCAAGGATCGGCCAGCCGAGATTGGCACCGCGCGCCGCCTCCAGCGGGAGAATCGTGGCCTCCTCGACCGCGTTCTGCCCGACGTCGGCCACGGCGATCATCGTGCCCGCCGCATCGAAGGCGAAGCGCCAGGGGTTGCGCAGGCCGTACATCCAGACTTCCGGCTGGGCATCCGCATCGCCGACGAAGGGATTCTCTGCCGGAACGGCGTACCCCGCGTCACCGACTACGTCCGGGTTCACGTCGATCCGCAGGATGCTCCCGAGCCACGTGTCGGGATTCTGCGCATTGCCCTCCGGGTCACCCCCCGAGCCGCCATCGCCCAACCCAATATAGAGCAGGTCGTCCGGACCGAAAAGAATCAGTCCGCCGTTGTGGTTCGGATACGGTTGGGGATGCGTGAGGATCACTCGCTCGCTGTCCGGATCGGCACTGAGGCCGTCCTCCGCCACATCCAACCGGCTGACCACCGTCCCCCCGTCCAGAGCGGTGTAGGAGACGTAGACGGGGCTCCCCGCATGCGACTCGGGCGGGAAGGCCATGCTCAGCAGCCCCTGCTCACTGCCGGAGGAGCCAACACGATCGGTGATATCGAGAAAGAGTTGTGCGCCGGTGGAGGGGTCGGCCACATCCGGCACCACCTGCACGGTGCCCGCCTGCTCCGTGACGAAGAGCCGCTCGTCGCCGGCATGCGTTACGTAGGTCGGCTGCTCGAAGGCATTGACCATCCACGCCTCGAGCGCCACCGTTGCCTGCGCCGTCTCGGCGGCAGTCACCGGTGGCGTGAGGGCAGCGACCAGAAACATCACGAAAAACGAGCGGAGCACCGAAACCTGCACCAGGACCTCTCAATCATCCTTCCCGAACAATGAAGCCGTATTGAATTGAAAGTCCATCACCGCCCCTTGTCCTTACACTATGGGCGAGGCAGCCGGACTGGCGGCAGGTGTCGCGTCGCTGCCGGCCAACTGCGTCGGGATGACGAAGAACCCGGCCATGAGCCCCGTCACCGGATCGACCGCGAGACCAATCATCACGACGTCGCCCGACTCGGCCCGGTAGACCGCGACATGCTCGTTCTCCTCAGTGGCCCGCTTCTCGACCAGCTCCAGCGGCCCGAGAGTTTCGGCAAGCGGCCGTATCGTCGTAGTGAACTCCTCCGGCGGCACGAGGCGCAGGAAGTTGCTGTCGAAGCGGACTTCGACATCCTCCACGGCAAGGTCGTCGGCACCCCCATCGAAGAGCGAGATCGCCCAGTCGACATGATCGGCGACCGCATCACCGGAGTCTGGTGTCACCTCGGGCGTCTGTGCTGCGCATGGTGCTAAGAGGAACAGTGGAAGCGCGAGCATGGTCAGCAGGGAGCGAATCAGCATGGTGAGCACAGGAACCTTTCGCGAGCATCGCTCCTATCCTCCCTCGCACGGTGCTCTCACCAAATAGTGAGCTCACGTCACGAATCTTTAGGAGGTACGGCGACTCCCGCCGAAGACGCAAACCGTCGGAAGCTGCCAGCATGGTGAAACCGAAGCCTGCACCGAACCTTTCATTCCGAGCGCAAGGCGAGCGTGAGCGGGCCTGCTGTCGAGAAATCTCTTGCCTGCCTGGCGTTAAGTAATGATTGCCGAAGAGACTGCTCCACTCGCCAGCGAAGCCTGCAGAGGAGACTACTGTAACCTCCGACCGTATCCCGATCCGGACAAGGCTGACAACATGACATCGATGGGAAGACTGGCTTGTCAGGTGTCGCAGTCGCCGGACTGCTGGTAGGCGGCAAGGCAGCTGAACACCGGCCCCAGCAACGCACCGGGCGCGTTCTGGTCGACCACCCACTGCGGGTGATTGAACCCGACCGAGACGAAAAAGACCCGTCCGTCGCTGCGCTCCAGCAGGTAGGTGGAGTTCACCACCCCGGCCTCGTAGCCGGCCTTGAAGCCGACCCTCGGCCAGACAGCGGTGTCCCCCACCCCGCCGCGATTCCCACTCAGAATCTCTCGCACCGGCTCCAGCCCTGGCTGGGCCCCCATGGTCCACAGACCCACCATGGCCCGGCAGAGGTCCTCGGCGGAGGCGAACCACTCGATGCCATCGATCGCTGTCGGCCCGTTCCAGTACCCCCAGCCGCCAGAGGGATTGATGGCGATCCCATCGATCTCACTCGTCAGGAGCTGGAGTTGCTCCTCATCGGCGGCGGCGGTAAACCGCGCCATCCACTCGGCCGGCTGCCACATCTTGATCGCGAAGAGCTCGCGCGTGAGCAGCAGCGGCTGGTTGGCGACAGGGTTGGCGTGGCCATAGGCGGCGAAGGTGCGCTCGACCTCCTCGCGACCGAGCCGGTCGATCAGATGGTCCGTGGCAGTATTGTCGCTGTTCCATATCATGGCCTGAGCCAGATCCCGCACGCTGACCTGCTGCCCGGCGGGAACCCAGGCGTAGTCCCCGGAAGGCATCGAGCGCAACTGGTCGGTCAGCGTGATGCGTTCGTCCCAGCTGATCTCGCCGGCCTGCACCTGCCGGGCGAGCTCGCCCAGAACATAGATCTTGAAGGTCGACGCGATGGCGAGCTGGTCACCGGCGTTGACGCTGTGGATGGGTCGGCAGGCATTTCCGGTGAACTCGGCGACGAGGAGGTTGTGCTCGGGCGCCAGCTGGCTGACCCGCTGGTCGAGGCTCGCCCAGGCCACCCCTGGCGCGGCGGCGCCCATCTGCGGGGCAGCGACGACGAGCACGGTCATGAGCGCGAGGGCACCGATCAGGAAGCGCGGCAGCAGCTGGGCGGATCGAGGTGCTTGTCGCATCTGGTGGAGTCTCCCCCGGCATGGCAACGACGATCGTCAGCGTTCGGCCACTGTCTGTACAGCGCGTCCGTACACTCCATGCTAGCCCGAGGATCGTTGGGCAACAAGATGTGCCAGATTGTCAGCCGCTATCGCTATATGGCCATCCCGGCAGCGTTGACACACACCGCCCGGGTACGGCGTCCCCATCTGACATCACATGTCAAGCAGGCAACCCTATACTTTCGCGGCGATATCGCTCGCACCACGGGCGGCAAGATCAGCCGCGACCTTGTCCGCCGCGCGCTCCCCGGAGGCGATGCAGTCCGGCAACCCGACGCCCCGGAACATGTTTCCGGCCAGCGCCATCCCCGAGTGCTCGCCCGTGACGGTCTCCAACGTCGCCACCCGCTCCAGGTGCCCCATCGTGTACTGCGGCATCCCGCCATCCCACCGGATCACCTGGACCAGCTCCGGCGCGGCGGTGATCCCCAGCACCTCGCGCAGCTCGTCGCGAACGATCTCGACCAGTCGGTCGTCCGGGCACTCGAGCACCTCTTCCTGCCCGGCGCGGCCGACGAAGGCGCGAATGAGCGCCTTGCCCTCAGGAGCCCGGTTCGGCCACTTCGACGAGATCCACGTCATCGCCATCACCGGCCGCCTCTCCGTGCGCGGCACCACATAGCCGTATCCGTTGAGCAAAGGTGCCACCGACGGATCGTCGAACCCGAGCGCAACGATCGCGCTGGAGACGTGGGGGATCTGCTCCAGCGCCTGCGTGGCGTGCCGGTCAACGCTCTCGAGCAGCGGGGCGGCCGCCCATGCCTGCGTTGCGACGACCACACCGTCGGCGCGTACCGTTTCCGGGCCATCGTCGCGGTCGATCGTCACGCGGTAGAAACCCCGGCTGGATCGCTCCAGCAGCGACACCGCCACCCCGGTGCGGATCTCGCCGCCTCGCGCCCGGATATCGTCGCCGAGCGCGTCGACGAGCTCGTGGAGGCCAGTCTCGAAGCTGACGAACCCCGGCTTCGGCGTGGCGCCGTTCGCCTTCTGCGCCTTCGCCCGCTGGGCGAGTACGCCCCTGATCAGCCCGCCGTGCTCGCGCTCTGCCGTACGCAGTTGGGGGAAGGCCGCCTCCATGCTGAGCACGCTTCCGTCACCCGCGTAGATCCCCGCCATCAGGGGCTCGATGAGGTTGCTGTAGACCTCGCCACCGAGCCGCCGGGTCATGAATCTCGCGAGCGTCTCGTCGTCCTCGTCCTTGCGCGGCCGACGCACGTAGTCGCCGAGCATTCGCAGCCTACCGACGGGGGAGATCAGCCCTGATCTCGCGATCGGCGCGAGACGGGTCGGG
>DASYWL010000279.1:0-3331 GCA_035936055.1 Thermomicrobiales bacterium | reverse complement strand
CGCTTCCCCAGGATGCACTCGCTGCCTGTGACACAGCGTGCGCGGTGATTGCCTCCGGTCTCGAGCGCATCCGAAAGCGCTACCCACCCATCGGCAAACTCCTGCTCAGCGGGCATGCACACATCGACCTCGCGTGGCTGTGGCCGGTTGCCGAAACGCGCCGCAAGGTCCGCCGGACGTGGTCGAGCGTGCTCCGCCTGATGGACAAATACCCGGACTTCACCTTCAACCAGTCGTCGGCACAGGCGTACAAATGGATGGAGGAGGACGATCCCGAGCTGCTAGAGCGGATCAAAACCCGTGTTGCCGAAGGCCGGTGGGAACCGATCGGCGGCTCCTGGGCCGAGCCCGACTGCCAGGTCACTGGTGGTGAAGCATTCGCCCGCCAGCTCTTCTACGGACAGCGCTTTTTCGAGCAGACCTTCGGCCAGCGCAACACGGTTGCCTGGCTGCCGGACGTCTTCGGCTTCTCCGGCGGCCTTCCCCAGCTGCTGCAGCAGGCAGCGATCACCGGGTTCTTCACGACCAAGCTCATCTGGAACGAGAACAACGCGTTTCCCTACGACCTCTTCTGGTGGCAGGGCCTCGATGGCAGCCGCGTCCTCGCCCACACATTCCTCAATCCGAACGGGGGCTACAACGGACACATCAATCCGCTGGATACCTACCAGACCTGGCAGAACTTCATCGGCAAACGCATCCACGACGAGTCCCTGCTGGCCTTCGGCTGGGGCGACGGCGGCGGCGGCCCGAGCGAAGACATGCTCCAGAACTACGATCGCATCAAGGACTATCCCGTACTGCCAAAGCTCGAGATGGGCATGGTCGAGCAGTTCTACGATTCGCTGCCGCGTGAGGGCCTGCCGACCTGGGTCGGCGAGATGTACCTCGAGCTCCACCGCGCCACGCTGACGACACAGGCGCTGGCGAAGCAGCTCAACCGCCAAGGCGAGCACCGGCTGGTCGAGGCGGAGGCATTCGCCACATTGGCATCGCTCGACGGCGCCGACTACCCGAAAGCGGAGCTCGACGCGGCCTGGCAGGACCTGCTCTACAATCAATTCCATGACATCCTGCCCGGCTCCTCCATCAGGGAGGTCTACCGGGACACCCATCCCCAGCTTCTCGAGGTGATCGCGACGGCGATCACAGTCCGCGACGAGGCGATTGCCGCGCGTACCGGCTCAGGCATGGACACGTTCGCGATCACCAACCCCGACCTCAACGCCCGGCCACTCACGGCGTTGCTTCCGGAGGGGTCCGACGCCGGCAACCTGCCGTCACAACGCGTGGAAGACGGAGTGCTGGTCCACGCCCCGGCGACCACCCTCGGCGGTTTCGCATCGATCATCGTCTCCAGCGCCGCAGAGGACGCGAGCAAGACTGGCGGCGTCTCGGCGACATTGCGGGACAGCGGCGCGGTCACGCTCAAGAATGGCGAGCTCACGGTCGAGGTCGGGGCCGACGGCACGCTACACCGTGTCTTCGACAGGCGCGTCAACCGCGAAGCGCTCTCGGATCGGGGCAACCAGCTCTGGGCCTATGTCGACCGGCCCCGCGCATGGGATGCCTGGGACATCGACGAGACCTACGAGAACGCCGGTATGGAGATCACCGATGTCGACAGCATGGAGATGATCGAGGAGGGACCGCACCGGGCCGCCGTGCGAGTCACGCGCTCCTGGCGCAGCTCCCGCTTCGTGCAGACCTACCGACTGCTGAGCGGATCGAGCCGGATCGACATCGACACGCAGATCGACTGGCACGAGCGGCTCATGCTCATCCGCGCGCTCTTCCCGACGGGCGTGCAGAGCCATGAGGCAACCTTCGAGACGATGTTCGGTGTCCAGCGCCGTGCCACACACCAGAACACGAGCTGGGAACGAGCACGATTCGAGGCCGGCGCCCACCGCTTCGTCGATCTCTCCGAGCCAGCGTACGGTGTCGCGCTGCTCAACGACGCCAAGTACGGCCACAGCGCGCACGGCAGCACGCTAGGCGTCAGCCTCGTGCGCGGACCGCTGCACCCGGATCCGTTCGCAGATGAGGGCGAGCATCGCTTCACCTACAGCCTCTTTCCGCACATCGGGGACTGGGTCGACGGTGGGGTCACCCGCGAGGCGAGAGCGCTCAACGCGCCGCTTGTGGTCACTGCCGCGGCGAGCGACGCGACGGGCCGCGAGGCGTTCGTTGCCAGCACCGGGATCGAGCTCGGTCTCGGCGCGCTGAAGCGGGCGCATGACCAGGACGGGATCGTGCTGCGCGTCTACGAGCCTCATGGCGCTCGCGGCCAGGCGCAACTCACCTTCACTGAGACGCCGGCATCGGTGACGCGGGTCACGATTCTGGAAGAGCCGCAGAAAGAGCGCGAGGTTACACTCAATGGCAACACGGCCGCGTTCGAGATCGGCCCGTTCGAGGTCGTGTCGCTGCTGATCGGGGCCTGACGCACGTGGTGGCGCCCGTAGCAGGGGCGGACATGGAGCCCGTCCGTACAGGCCGGCTCTATGTCGGCCCTGCTTCAAACCCAGTACGGGCGCTTCGCGACCACCGGACCGTGTGTCGCCCTCCGGCCGACCAGGTGGACACCAAAGCCTGTGCTGACCCGGAACAGCACGATCGGGGAAGTATCCGGCTCTACACGCTCACTGCCCGGGAACTGCCAACATGCCGCTACCATACGATCCAACCTGCACCTTCTGCCGCATCACCAGCGGGAATGTGGATCGCGGAAACGTTTTCTGGGAGGACGACATCGCGCTCGGACCACTGGATCACCGCCCGCTGAAACCCGGGCACGCGCTGCTGATCCCAAAGGGGCACTACGCCACCATGCAACACCTGCCAGCTGACCTCATCGGCCCGCTCTTCCAGCGGGCAGCGATCCTCAACCGGGCGGTGGAGGTCGCCTTCGGCGCGGACGGCTCGTTCAGCGGCTACAACACCAACGTCAGCCAGAGCATCGGTCACTTCCACCTGCACGTGATACCCCGCCAGTTCGGGGACAAGCTCTTCTCCGGAGGCAAGTGGATCCGGCAGCCGGTCGACGATATCGACCAGCACTACGCCCGTCGGGACGCGCTCGGCAGTGTCATGCGCGATCTGTTGGTGGAGACAGGCGTCGTATGATCCGCCTCCTCGACAGATTGCGGCCCTCGCCGACTCCACAGTGGCTCGAGCCGGACAGCCCGCCCGGCGATGCACCGCTCACCGACATCCACGAGAGCGGGTTGCTCGCTCGCGTGCTCTGGCATCGAGGCATCCGCGACGGCGCGGCTGCCCGCGCCTTCCTCACCAGCGGCCCGGCAGCGGCACCCTCGCCGTGGGGCCT
>DASYWL010000278.1:0-6241 GCA_035936055.1 Thermomicrobiales bacterium | reverse complement strand
TCGCTGTCGTCAGTATCGGGATCGGCCGCGCCGGGAGGCACGAGCTCGACGGACTCGGCGTAGTGGAAGAGCCAGTCACCGTTGAGCGATCGGTACCACGGCGATTGCGTGCGGTCACCGGTCAGGGCGCTGGCGTCATCGGCGTAGGGGATCAGCAGGGGGCGGGCCGGCTCGCGGTTGCGGTTGGTGATGGCGGGGTCCTGCCAGTCGGGGTGCGAGGTCGGGCGGGTGCTCATGTGGAGGGGGTGTCCTTTCGCGCGGTCAGTCACGATTTCTCGGTATTGTAGCCGTGCGAGGCACGATTCGTTCCCCACGAACGGCGGGCGAGGGGAAGTCATCCTGTCGCTTCGCGCGCAGTCCGAGGGTAGCGAAGGTGGAGCGCAGAAGGGTGCTGCAAACCGGATGCCTAGGGTATGTGCGGCAGAAGTTTCTGCACCCCGCATACGACGTGTGCTCCGGTCGAAATGACAGGTTGGCTATTGATGGCACGGATTGGCGCTCCCGCGATGTCAGTGGGCACCCTGGAGGTTGACCAGCACCACGCCGGCGATGATCAGCACCAGACCGATCGTCTTCCACATTTTCCCCATTGTCCCCGGCTCGCCGAACACGACCATGCTGATCAGGGCGATCGCCGCCGTGCCGATGCCTGCCCAGACGGCGTAGGCGATGCCGAGATCGACTGTGCGCAGCGCCTGGGAGAGCATGAAGAAGGCGAGGGCGTAGCCGGCGACGGTCACGATCGAGGGCAGCACGACGGTGAAGCCGTTGGAGTAGCGCAGTGCCGTGTGGCGGCGACCTCCGCGGCGATGGCGATGGCGAGAAAAACCCATCCCATCATGGTTACCTCTGTGTGGGAACGCAACACGCGCGGACGAGCAAAACCTGTACGGATGTACCAGAGGGGGTCGGCATCATCGGTCCAACCAGAGGTGCGAGCTGTCGGGCGTGGCCGGTGATGGAATGCCGGATCAGGCAAGACCCATGGGTATGGACCTGCTGTCACAGCTTCGCGTTGTCGCAGAGCGCGGCATCGGACGTGCGAGGGAGCATTCGGTGGACACGAGAGGCTCGTGCGGCCAGGCAACCGGATCGCGCAAGCGTGCGTATAGTCATGAGAGAGCGGCCGCTATTGCCAGCAACGGTGCGGGACTTCTCGAGCCGCGGGTACCATCGACGAAACCGAGAGGACAGGGGACGGATCCAGCCGGAGAAGGGCGTGAGTACGATGCTGTAATGGCTGGCTGGAATGGTATCCTTGACCCGATAGCGATGGTCGTGCGTCTGGTCTTCGGAGGGCAGCGCGAGCCACCATCATTCCGCAACGCAAACTGACGGAACCGCAAGGGTGGGAGCGGGCGTTCGCGTCTCGAAAACACGGCGAGTAATCGGACGTGTAGGGGAGGCGTTTTGCTGTTGGTCAGTCGCCACGGGGCGCTCGCGAGAACAGGCGAAGAAAGCAGATCGATGGTGCAACGAACATTGCCTGGGACGGCTGGGGCGCGCGATGCGGCGGACACGACGTCCAGGTTCGGGCGAACAACAGGCTTCCTGCGCGACACCGTGATGCCTGCGAAGGTGTCGTGGTCGTTCGGAATGGCCTCGCATCGCAGTGATGGACTGGATGAGGGGATGCCGTGGGCGACCCGTCTGGGGCGGCTGATCCCGAGGCTGCTGCTGGTGCTCGCCTTGGCGCTGCTTGTGGCGGCGATCGCGCTCTTCACGTTCCGTGCCATCTATGTCGATAAGGTCTACCCCGCCATCGCTGTCGGCGACGTCAGTGTCGGCGGCATGACCGTTGAGCAGGCGGTCGCCACCGTCGAGCAGCGCGCTGCCGAGCTCGAGCGCGGCACCGTCACCTTCACCTACAACGGGCAGACATGGACTCCGACGCTGGCCGAGCTCGGAGCATCGATTGACGTGGAGTCGTCGGTTGACGCCGCCTGGGAGCTCGGGCGCGACGAGAGTGCAGTCGATCGTCTCGGATTCACCCGACAGCTTCTCCATGGCGACCAGCGGGTACCGCTGCGCACCATGGTCGACCTTACCGTATTGGCGGGCTGGTTCGAACAGGTCAACGCCGATATCGACCAGCGCGCGGTGAATGCGGATATGGTCGTGGATGGCACCGAGGTCAGCATCTCGCCCGAGAAGAGCGGCATCATTGTCGACGAGGACGCGGCAACCGAGCTGATCCTTGGCGCGCTGGAGTCGCTGGAGCCGGTGTCGACCGAGATGCCGACGACGACCGAAGTGCCGAAGATCTTTGCCGATGATCTCGAGGGACTTCGGAGCGATCTCGCGATAAGGCTGGACGACCCGATGGTGGCGGTGTTCGAGGGTCAGGAGTGGGAAATCCCGCCCGCCGAGCTGACCGAGTTCCTAACCGTCGAGACCACCTACGAGAACGGCGCGACGCGTGTCGACGTCGGGTTCGAGCGGGACGGGCTCACCGCCTACCTGCGGAACACGTTTTCCGGTAAGGTCAACCGGTCACCGGTCGACGCCCGCATCGCTTGGAGTGCTGCCGATGGCGGGCTGATCTCCCTCGAGCAAAGCGTCGATGGCGCCGCGCTGCGGTCGAACGCGTTCGCCGACGCGGTCGCCGAGAGTTTCCTGAGCGACCAGGCACTGATAGAGATCCCGGCCGTCGTCACCAAGCCGGAGGTCGACTCCAATAACCTCGGCGCGCTCGGCATCGATGGCCGCATCTCACGGGCGACGTCCAACTTCGCGGGCGGCTCGGAATCACGCGACACGAACATCAGCGTCGGCACTAGATTGCTCAACGGTGAACTGATCGCCCCCGGCGAGGAATTCTCCTTCAACGGCGCGGTCGGCGAGATCACCTACGACAAAGGCTTCGTCGACGGCAGCGTGATTGAGGCCGGTATCATCGGGCGCAGCGTTGGTGGCGGCATCTGCCAGGTCACGACGACCGTTTTCCGGGCCGCGCTGCTCTCGGGAATGCCGATCACCGAGTGGTGGCCGCACAGCCTGCGTCTGCTCGGGTATGAGCGCAACGGGTGGACCGCCGGCTACGATGCCTCGATCCTGCAGTCCGGCTCGGATCCGGCGCTGTGGGCCGATTTCAAGTTCAAGAACGATACCGACGGGTACATGATCGTCCATGCCTGGAACGAGTACCCGTACAACATCGTCGAGATCTACGGCAGCGACGATGGCCGCACCATGGAGGTGGGCGACGCGCAGTTCTCGACACCGAATGGCAAGTACGCCGCCTGGTTCACCCGCATGATCACCTACCCCGATGGCACGCGTAAGGAGTGCACCTTCGAGAGCGTGTACAAGTAGGCGAGATAGAAATGTCGGCACCGACCGTCAATTCGAGCCCATTCGACTCGGGCTTGCAGCGCTCGCCCAGGGCAGACTCCGCGGAGTAGTCGCGGAGTTGAGAAATCTCTTGCGCGATGGATATCGGCCCTCACTAGGCAAGAGATTTCGCCATTCCACGCCTTTCGGGTACTCCAGTCGAAATGACGTGGTATCGACGGTGCCTATCGCGTTTGGGCGCGGCCTGGCTGCCCGGTGCCGCTGAAGAGGATGGCGAGGGCGCCGACGGCGCAGAGAGCGGTCATGATCCAGAGCATACCGGTGGGGCCATCCCACCAGGCGATGAGCAGACTGGCGAGGATCGGGCCTGCCCCGCGTGCGGTGGTGACGAGCATCGCGAGCACCCCGGCGATGGTGCCGAAGGAGCGTGAGCCGTAGACGTCGGCGACCAGCGCCGCGCGCGCAGGGGTGATCGCGCCGAAGCCCGAGCCAAAGAGCACCACGAAGGCGATCACCTCGGCGCGGGTGTCGGCGATGGCGAGCACGGCGATCGCGGCGGCCTCGAGCGCGAAGATGAGGGCGGTAACGACTTGCCGGGGGAGCCTGCCGCCGAGCGGGGTGAAGACGAGGCGCCCCGGCAGCGCGAAGAGGCCGACCAGCCCGGCCGCGCTGGCGGCGAACCCGCTGCTGAAGCCCCGGTTGACCAGCGTTGGAATGAGATGGACGGTGACGGCGACCATCGCCAGCATCACCAGCATGAAGGCTCCGCCGATCCACCAGAAGGTCGCGCCGCGCAGGGCGTCCTGCCAGGTGAGAGCAGGCTCGTCGTCATTGTCGGCGGTCGCGGGGCTGCGGTTCAATGATGGCTCGGGAGCGAGTTCGCCGTCCGGGCGGAGACCGAGGTCGGCGGGGTGGCGACGGAGCAGCAGGGCGTGGGCGGGAATGGTGCCGACCGCGAGGATCGCGGCAAGGATCACCAGCGCTGTGCGCCAGTCGAACGCCTGCACGAGGCGCTCGGAGAGGGGGATGAAGATGACGCTGGCGAAGCCACCGAAGAAGGTGAGGATGGTCAGCGCGCGACTGCGCTTGCGGCGGAACCAGACGGCGATCATTGCGAAGGCGGGCTCGTAGAAGGTCGCTGCCATGGTGACGCCGATGCCGACCCAGAGCAGGTACCAGGTGGTGAGGTTTCCCACCTGGGACCAGACCAGCACGAGCAGTGTCGCGGCGACCGAGCCGGCGGTCATCAGCGCGCGGGGGCCGTGGCGGTCGAGCCAGCGGCCTATGGGGATGCCGGCGATGCCGGAGACGATCAGTGCCAGTGAGAAGGCGCCGGTGATCTGGCTGCGGGTCCAGCCCAGATCGGCCTCCATCGGCAGGATGAAGACCGAGAAGGCGTAGTAGAGGATGCCCCACGATATCGTCTCGGTGACCGAGAGGGTCAGCACCTGAACCCAGCCGTAATAGAGGTGGCGGGACAGGCTACCGGCAACGGACATGAAGCGCTCCAGCGATTGGATCGTGGCAGTCTAGCGGCATGATCGCAGGGCGAGTGGCGGGTGGCAATGGCGAGACGCGGCGGCGCTGACGGCGGGGGAGACGATCGGCGTCGTCCAGGAGTGGCTCCGCCAGCTTTCGTGTGCGGAGCCACTCCATAGATGGAACGGTTCTTGCACCGCTCACCCCACCAATGCCACGCCATCCGTGCAGGGGCGGCGTGTTGAGTGTATTGGCGTAGCGCAGGGAGTTGCCTGATGATCTCACGGTTCGTTCTCCTCCTGTCCATCCTGGCCGCAATGTTCGTCTCGATCCAGGCGACTTCTGCCCAAGGCGAAGACCAGTACACTGCCGCAATCGTCAGTGGACGATGTATCGATATTGGTGAAGCAGTCCTCGTGCTCGACACGCCGCAGTACGAAACGGGCGAGTGGAGAGGCACGGAAGGCGCGCCCGTGGTGCTGGAATCGGACAACGACGACATCGGCGAAGTCCCTGCCAGCGTGCTTTTCGACACACCACATTCGGTCGTCGTGCTTGAAGACGATGACCCGGTTGCCTGTGGAGAGTTTGGTGGGCTGGTCGGCGTTGAAGAGGACCAAGACCTTATTTTCGGCCTGTCGCCCGTCAATGACTCAGGGTACGTCGGTGTTGTGGTTGTCAATGGGGTCAGCCGCGATGATGAAGATGACGAGTTCGAGGTTGACGTGTACGTCATCGACCCGGAGAGTTTGGCTATCGACGAAGGGTAAGCGGTCGCCGACCGCCGCAGGGCGATTGCGTGTGTCAGCGTTTCAGGCACATCGCCGAGAAATGCCTGTTCAAGGCATGGTGATGTGCCTCTGCATGACCGCCGGTTGATGGCACATCAACCGGCGGTCGTCGCGTGCTGACTGTCGACTCACATCGAGGGGCAGATCATCAGGTGTCGAGGTGGGCTTCCAGCTCGAAAAGGAGGCGGTCGGGATTCTGAAGGTGGCAGGCGTGGTTGCCGGGAAGCTCGAGCAGCGTCGCGCTCGGGGCGGTCGTCACGATCGTCTCCACGATACTCTTGAAGCTGTCAGGGCTCTCGGTCCTGAGTATGGCGAGCACGGGCACGCGCAGCTCGCGCAGACGATCGAGCGTGTCCCTGTAGTCCCAGATCGTGCCGTTGATCGCCAGTGCCTGGCGGTGCGCGAGCCATGACGGCCACGTGGGCAGCGCCTCGAAGTCGGTTTCCGGCGGGCCGAACCCGGCGCGAACCAGAAACGCCTTGAGGTCGTCGGCAGTGAGCTCGCGACCCGTCATCCCACGGTCGAATGCCTCAATCCGGGCCCGTTCTGGCGGGTTCCAACCGGTCTCGCGCATGATCCAGACAGCGGGCGGCTCGATGAGGGTGAGGGTGCGGATACGTTCCGGATACTCCAGCGCGAATGCGAGGGTGACGTGCGCGCCATAGGACCAGCCCGCG
>DASYWL010000277.1:0-3330 GCA_035936055.1 Thermomicrobiales bacterium | reverse complement strand
CTCGATCTCGCCCTTCTCGATCCCGATGATGGTGACCTGCGCCCCGGCCTGCTCAAGCGCCTGCTTCGGGTCGGTCGCCTCGACATCCTCGAAGTTGGGTGCGAGAACCATCGCTACCTTCTTCCCAGAATTGTCCATCTGCTGCATCCTCCTTCTGCAGTTCCTCGGGGCGATCCCCATGACCGTCCCTCTCCTATCTCGATACCCGCATCTCGCCTGCCACCGTCCTTAATGCACAAGAGGGAATGATGACCAAGACAACAGACTCCGCGCGGTTTCGCGAGCTCGAGGAGCGGGTGCTGGCTCAGATCGACCAGGAAGAGGTGATCGCCTTTCATCGCTCGCTCGTACAGGAGCGAACCGTCAACCCTCCCGGCGACGTGCGGGAAGCATTCGCAATCTGCGAGGAAACGGTGCGCAAGGACGGGTTCGCGACCAAACAGGTCGGCGACCACGACCTCATGCCGAATCTGGTGGCAATCTGGGGAGACGCCGGCGGGCCGACGCTCTGCTTCAATTCTCACTACGATGTTGTGCCAACCGGCGAGGAGTCGGCCTGGAATCACGACCCCTGGGCGGCGGGGATCGTTGAAGGCCGGATCTACGGGCGGGGCGCCGGAGACGCCAAGGCGAGCGTCGCGGCACAGGTGATGGCGGGCATTGCCGTGGCCCGAGCGGGCATTCCTGTCCGGGGCGCTCTGGTCGTGAATGAGGTTGCCGACGAGGAGGTTGGTGGCGTCCACGGCGCGGAGCTCATCGTTCGCGAGGGACATGTCCGCCCTGACTGGGTCATCATCGGTGAGCAGACGGGTAACCGGGTGGCGGTCGGTGAAAAGGGAGCGGCCGGCACGGAGGTGATGCTCCACGGCCGGACGGCGCACGGCGCGTTGCCATGGGAGGGCGCCAACGCGATCGAGGCGATGGCCGAGGTGATCGTTGCCCTGCGTCGCGAGCTCTGGCCACAGCTCGGGAATCGCACCCACGAGTTCTTTCACCCGTCGTCGGCATCCGTCAACCTTCTGGAGGGCGGCGTCAAGGCCAACGTGGTGCCGGATCACGCCTCGTTCTTCATTGACCGGCGCATCGTGCCGGGTGAGCAGCCGGAGGAGTGCGTCGCTGAGATTCGGCGGATTGCCGAGGCGGCCGTGGCCGAGATGCCAGGCATACGCGTGGAGGTGCGTCCTGCCGGGAAGGGGTGGGAGTCCAATCCCGTGTCCGTCCAGGACCCGCTGGTGCAGTCGATGGTGGGCGCGAACGCGCGTCTCGGGCTTTCGACGGAGCCGACCGGCTTCAGCATGGGAACTGACGGCCGATTCTTCGCAGCTGCCGGCTATCCGACGATCATCTATGGTCCGGGTGATCCCGCGACGGCGCACGTCCCCGACGAGTGGGTCGGCATCGACGAGATCATGGACGCCACCCGGGCCTACGCCATCGCGGCGGTCCGTCTGATCGGCAAGCATGAGGAAGAGAAAGGGTAAGGATTCGTGAGCGAGGATCTGCGGAACATCTACGCCTACATCGATGAACATGCGGACGAATCGATCGAAGAGCTGCAGCGCCTGCTGCGGCAGCCGAGTGTCGCGGCACAGAACCACGGGATGAGGGAGACCGCCGACATGGTCGAAGAGATGGTCCGCGGCGTCGGCTTCGATCCGCGCCAGGTACCCACTGCCGGCTTCCCGGTTGTCTACGCGGAACAGCGCGGCAAGTCCGACAAAACGCTGAGCTTCTACAACCACTAGGATGTGCAACCAGCTGACCCGCTGGACGAGTGGGGTTCGGATCCCTGGGGCGGATATGCGCCACGGGCGCATCTACGCCCGTGGCGTCGCAGACAATAAGGGCAACATTGCAGCGCGCGTCTCGGCGATCCGCGCTTGAAGGCCGTTCGGGGCGAGCCGCCGCTGGGCGTCAAGTTCAACATCGAGGGTGAGGAGGAAATCAGCTCACCGAGCGTGATCGACTTCGCGCTCGAACACAGGGGACTCTGCCAGGCGGACGCCTGCATTTGGGAGTTCGGCGGGCGTGACATCGCCGGTCGCCCGCAGGTTCACCTCGGCCTCAAGGGCATCTGCTACGTCGAGCTGCGTGTAAAGGGTGCACGGCTTGACTGGCACTCCTCGGTGGCAGCTAGCGTACCGAACCCGGCTCGGCGCCTCATTTGGGCATTGAACGCGATCAAGGGCGAGGACGGGCGCGTCAAAATCCCGGGATTCTACGACAGTATCAAGCCACCTACCCAGGAGGAGATCGAGGCGCTGGAACAGATGCCCAACTACGAAGCGAAGCGGCTCGAGTATCTTGGAATCGAGGAGTTCCCCGATGGACGCACTAGCCTAGATCTCAATCTCCAAGACTACTTCCAGCCGACGTGTACCGTGTCCGGCTTCGTGAGCGGGTACACCGGCGAGGGCGCCAAGACGGTGCTACACTCACGCGCCATGGCCAAACTCGACATGCGGCTGGTCGCCGATCAGGATCCATTCAACGTTTATGAGTCGCTGCGGGCCCTTCTCGACGAGAACGGTTTCGACGACATCGAGACCGAGTTGCTCGGGCCCAGTACCCGTCACTCGCTCCAGTCGACGCGCCGATCGTCAAGGTCCTTGAGGAGACGTACACCGACCTCTACTGGCAGGAGCCTGTGGTTGGTCTACGCGACGTCACAGGGTTCTTCAGGGCCGTGGTACCAGCTCTGCGGTCAGTTCGGCATCGACGCGTGCACTGCCGGTGTCGGGCACGCAAAGTCGCGGGCGCATGCGCCGAACGAGAACATCTGAGTCGACGACTTCATCTTGGGCATCAAGCACATCTGCGCGATTGTGGGCCGCTTCGCGCGGGTGGGGGAGGGATAGAAGGGCGATCGGACGGCCATCACCCGCGCCGCCCGGGTCGCCGCAAGCTAGAACACCAGGACGTTGGTGGCTTCGGCGCAACGCTGCGCGAACTCGGTTGGCGTCGAGAAGGATGCGTTCTTGCCTTCGATATCGGCGTCGCTGACCCCACGGGGCTGCGCACAGCCACCTCATATGAAAACGTGGACGCCCTTCTCCCTCGCTTTCGCCAGCAAATCCTTCAGCGGCGGAAAACCTATCGGAAGCACCGCATCGGTGATTGTATCCTGAATCAGGACTGCTGCGTCACCTGCCAGGTTGATTTCCGTCTCGATTCCCGCTTCAGCCGCACCGTTCACCGCCAAGTGGATAGGCATGCACGCCTTGGTCGGATCGTCCGGACCATGCGTGCCTACATAGACGAGCTTCGCCATTGCCGCCTCCCTGCATCGTAGCCTCCCGGTAGGCGGGAGCCGTACCGTAAGCGAACTGT
>DASYWL010000276.1:0-2778 GCA_035936055.1 Thermomicrobiales bacterium | reverse complement strand
CAGGGCATAGACGTTGGCGCGGTACGGCACCTCACTCGGGTTGTGGGCGTGGCCCTTGCCGTGGCGTGGCAAGAAGCAGAGGTCGAGTGCACCGAGCATGCCCTGCAGGATCGGCGCGCTGGGCTCCCCGAATGGCGTCTGAGGGCGATGTTCCTGGACATTCTGCAGACCGGGGAGGTCATAGAGGCCGCTACCACCGATCACTCCGAGCATGCGAATCCCTTTCGTGGGCAGTACGAGAGCCCGCCGTGCCGCAGGCGGACCGTGACGCTGTGCCAAGTGTACCCGGCACCTGCCGGCAGCGAGGCGGGGTGACAACCGTTCGGGCCGACGTGGTATACTCGCTCGGTAAGCGCCGTTGCCACGGGCGTTTTTCTGTGTGTGCAAACACTGAACCTGACGACATCGGCCTGAGCACGATCAGGCACTCTCCGAGGAGGCGCCCGAAGCATGGCATTGCAGAAGGAACAGAAGACCGACATCATCGAGCAGACCCGGACCCATGATGGGGACACCGGCTCGCCGGAAGTGCAGATCGCGCTGCTGACCGAGCGTATCAACGGCCTCGCCGCCCACCTGCGCGCGCACCGGCACGATCATCACACCCGTCGTGGTCTGCTCAAACTCGTCGGCCGCCGCCGCCGGCTGCTGGCCTACCTGAGCAAGAACGATCTCGAGCGCTACCGCGCCGTCATCGCTCGGCACGGCCTGCGCCGCTAGTGGCCGAATGGTCGGTGGCTTCCGGATCCAGACAATGAGTGCGGAGGTCTTCGGCTGCACGGGCGAACGGTGAGAGCAATGCCCAGGATCCGTCCGGGATTCTGGGCATTTGCCGTATCGAGAGAGGAGGCGTTTCACCCGCCGGCGGGCGGAATCTTTTGAGGTATTGGGGCAGTGCGAGGCGTCGGGTGCGTCGCCCTGCGCCAGTCCCTCAAGACCTTCCGCCCTTGCCATGATCAGGGATCGCCAGCGTCGAGACACCGGCGCCGGCCGGTCCTGTCGAATCAACAGACGCAAGGTCTGGAGGATACACATGGTTCCAGAATCCGTACTCGAAACAATCAAGACCGTCAGCACGGAGCTTCACGGCCGGACACTGACGCTGGAGAGCGGCCGGATCGCCGAGCAGGCGATGGGCGCGGTTGTCGTACGCTACGGCGATTCGATGGTGCTCTCCACAGTGGTAGGCGAGCGCGAGCCGTCGAGCCTGCCATTCTTCCCGCTCACGGTGGACTACGAAGAGCGGATGTATGCCGCCGGTAAGATCCCGGGTGGATTTATCAAGCGCGAGGGGCGGCCGACGGAGCGCGCCATCCTCGCAGCGCGGCTCACGGACCGGCCGCTGCGACCACTCTTCCCGAAGGGCTACCGGTCGGAGGTGCAGGTCATCACGACCGTCCTCTCCGCCGACCAAGAGAACGATCCGGCGCTGCTCTCGATCATCGGTGCATCGGCGGCGCTGGCGATCTCGCCGATCCCGTGGGACGGCCCGGTTGGCGCTGTGCGCATGGGCATGGTCGAGGACGAGCTGGTGGTCAACCCGACCTTCAACGAGATCGAGGCTGGCATGCTCGACATGGTGGTCGCCGGCACGGATGACGCCATCATGATGGTGGAGGGCGAGTCCGACCAGATCCCCGAGGAAAAGCTCCTCGAGGGCATTGAGCGGGCGCACGAGGCGATCCGCGAGATCGTCCGGATCCAGAACGAGCTGGTGCAAGCTGTCGGTGCCGAGAAGTGGGAGTTCGACGCTCCGGAGCCGAACACCGAGCTCCGGGAGGATATCAAGGCGTACCTCGGGGATGCGCTTCGCTCTGCTGTCCGCCAAGCCGACAAGGTGCTCCGCGTGGAAGCGATGGGTGACCTCGAGAAGCGGGTCATCGAGCACTTCACGACGGGCGACGATGAAGACTCGCTCTACACGACCTCAGAGGTCTCCGGCGTCTATCAAGAGTTGCTGAAGGAGGAGATCCGCAGCGGCATCGTCGAGGGGGGAATCCGTCCGGACGGTCGCCGTCCGGACCAGATCCGCCCGATCTGGATCGAGACCGGCTACCTGCCGCGCGCGCACGGCTCTGCGATCTTCACGCGAGGCCAGACGCAGGTGCTCACCACGGTCACCCTTGGCTCGAGCGCCGAAGAGCAGCGGCTGGACAGTATCAGTCCGGAAGAGACGAAGCGGTACATTCACCACTACAATTTCCCGCCGTACAGTGTGGGGGAGGTCCGTCGGATGCGCGGTGCCAGCCGCCGTGACATCGGACACGGGGCCCTTGCCGAGCGCGCGCTCATCACCGTCGTCCCGAACGAGGACGAGTTTCCGTACACGATGCGGCTCGTCTCCGAGGTCGTGAGCTCGAACGGCTCGACCTCGATGGCCAGCGTCTGCGGCTCCTCGCTGGCGCTCATGGATGCCGGCGTGCCGATCAGCGACCCGGTCGCAGGTGTCGCGATGGGCCTCGTGATCGACAAGGAAACCGGATCCTTTACCGTCCTGACCGATATCCAGGGCGTGGAGGACGCCTACGGTGACATGGACTTCAAGGTGGCCGGAACTGCCGAGGGCGTGACGGCGATCCAGATGGACATCAAGGTCAAGGGCATCACGGTCGAGATCATGCGGCAGGCGCTGCAGCAGGCCAACACCGGCCGACAGCACATCCTCGGCAAGATGACCGAGGCGATCGCCGCGCCGCGGGCAGAGCTCGCCAAGCATGCGCCGCGGGTGACTCGCGTCAAGGTCAATCCGGACAAGATCGGCGCGATCATCGGCCCGGG
>DASYWL010000275.1:0-2495 GCA_035936055.1 Thermomicrobiales bacterium | reverse complement strand
GAGTACCGGGTCGACGCCGCCTACCAGACGCTTCCGTTCCGTATGAAGGACGTCTTCATGAGCGCGATCCTGGTGGCCGCCAACGAGGCGCTGCTGCGGCTGGCGAGCATCGCCGACGCGATCCTCGAGCAGGTGGAGATCATCGAGAGCTGGATCGAGCGGGGTCGGCTCGGCCTCGCAGAGCAATGGAACGACGAGCGAGTGATGTGCTGCGACCGCGACCTCGTCGCCGGGCGGAATGTCACGGTGCGCACGCTGGCGAGCCTCGCGCCCGTGATTGCCGGTGGCCTCACGTCAGAGCGGCGTGATGCGCTGCTGGAGATGTGGCGCTCGGAGGCGATGGTCGGACATCCAAACCTTCGATGGCCACTCCCACCGAGCACCAGCCCACTGGAGCCGGAGTTTTCGCCGCGCACCTACTGGCGAGGGCCGGTCTGGCCAGTGATGAACTGGCTCTTCGCCTGGTCGCTACGCCGGTCTGGCGCGCCGAACGAGCCGACCAGCTTGCCCGTGCCGGGTTGGCGCAGGTGCGCGCAATCGGCTTCGCGGAGTATGCCGAGCCGTTCACCGGGGAGCCGCTCAGCTCGCTGGACCAGTCGTGGACGGCGGCTGTCGCGCTCGACTGGCTCGCTCACGGCGTCGATGCCTGATCGGCTGCGTCGATGCGGGCGTGCGATCGGCATCTGGTTGATGGCTGCCGAGAAAACAACCTGGCTGTGTGACAGTATCGGCCGATTTGCCCGTCGTTGCGGACGTATCGAGACTGCCAGGATGCTCGGGCGACTCGGCAGCCTTCGCAAGGCGATCGCTGCTGGTTTTCCTGTGTGGCACGGAGCCTCTGCCTTGCGAACGCATCGAGTGGGAGACAATGGCGCATTCTGGGCGAGGCGGTGCGACCGGGCCGGCACATAGATGATGTCATCCTCCAACCTGGCGACCCACCTCACAAGAGATCCTTCAACTCCGGCCTCACGAGCCTCCGCTGAGGATGACATTGCTCCTTGGCGGCGAGGGACCGTCGATGATTGGGTGGCAGGTTGGCCGGCGGAAGCCGCTACGGGGGCGCCACGCGGTGCGATAATCCAGACGTACATCAGTCGTGATGCGCCGGTCCCGCAGAGTTGCGGCGGAGGGTTATGATGCAGTTGATGCGGCAGGTGGTGCTCGGCGTCGCCGACAACCAGTACGTCTCCCGCTTCTTTCAGACCAGCAGACTGACACGCTCGCTGGTCGACCGATTCGTCGCCGGCGAGACGCTTGACGAGGCCCTCGTGGCCTGTCGCGCCATCGCCGCATCGGGCATGGCCCTCACTCTCGACCAGCTCGGCGAGAACGTGCACACCCGTGAGGCGGCCGAGGTCGCGTGCGATATCTATGTCGACATCCTGTGTCGACTCCATGCAGAGGGTCTGGAGCGCAACATCTCCGTCAAGCTGACCATGCTCGGGCTCGATCTGGGCGACGAGGTTGCCCACGACGCGATGGTGCGCGTGCTGGAGACCGCGCGCGAGGTCGGAGGCTTTGTCCGGATCGACATGGAGGGCTCAGCCTACACCGAGCGGACCATGCGCATGTTCACCAAATTGCACGACCGCTTCCCAGACGAGGTGGGGATCGTCATCCAGGCCTATCTCCACCGTGCGGAGCAGGACGTCCGGGACATGATCGCGCGCAACGCGCGGGTGCGGCTGGTCAAGGGCGCCTACGCCGAGCCGGCGTCGGTGGCTTATCAGGATAGCGGCAAGATTGACGAGAACTATGTCCGGCTGATGAAGCTGCTGCTCGATGAAGGGAACTTCCCGGCGCTGGCGACCCACGACCCGGCGCTAATCCAGGCCGCTCAGGCGCACGCCCGAGAGCGGCAAATCCCGCTGGACCGTTTCGAGTTCCAAATGCTCTACGGCGTGCGCGGGGATGAGCAGGAGCGGCTGACAAAGGCCGGCTACGGCATGCGGGTCTACGTTCCCTACGGCACGGAGTGGTACCCGTACTTCACGCGGCGGATCGCCGAGCGACCCGCCAACGCGTTGTTCGTGCTGCGCCAGCTCGTCAACCGCTAGATGTGGAGACGCCCACTCGGTCGGCGCCATCCGGTCACTGCACGGCCGGTGCTGCCGGCGCCAACTCGTCCTCGGTGACGTCGCCGAGTGGATGGTTGTTGGGCGACGGGTTCTGCAGCGGCGGCGAGACCTCCTTGAGATGCTTCGCGACGTCACGCGGGGTCCACCCGCCGTCGAGTAGCCCAAGGATGTAGCAGGCCAGTGAGGTTCGCACCCGCTCGCGCGGCACCGATCGCAGCGAGGCGGCCAACGTGCGCACGGCCTGCTTGTGATGGTTCTTCACCGTCCAGATGCTGAGACCGAGATAGTCCGCGATCTCCTGGTGGGTCAGTCCATAGGCCTGCAGCCGCAGCACCTGACGCTGCCGACGAGTCAGCATCGCGCCGTGATTCTCGTAAAACTCGTCGTCGATCATGGCTGCTCCCTTCTCGATAC
>DASYWL010000274.1:0-2397 GCA_035936055.1 Thermomicrobiales bacterium | reverse complement strand
GGTCAACGTCGGTGCGGGAGATACACACGCCATGCTGGTTGACTGATGTGGACCCGACCCGTCACGTGCGCACAGGAAAGACCCGTGGTTCACCGCCGAGCCTCGGGTCTTTCTCATTTTTCGGCGTTCGCTGCGGGCAGTCGTTACCTGCGCTCGATGATCATCCCGTCGTCATCCTCGTGTTCGACGCGATCCTCCTCGGCCCTGTCCCTGCCAGCGGCGTCCTCAAGCGCCGTATCGCGTACGACGATGACGTCCTCGCCGACCGATACGACGCTCTCCACCGCGATCATGCTGCTGCCGCTCAGGAACCCCCGACGGATCTCAAGATAGTCCAGCTGGAACGTCAGCTCGTCGAATTCCACCGAGGAGACCTCACCGATCTCCTCACCGCTCTCGGTGAGCACTCGCTCGCGCTCGATCTGATCGAACGCGACGGCACCTGCCGGCAGCTCGCCATCGGCGAGCACCTCGAGCAGCGACTCCGAGTCGACCGTGATGGCGTCATGCCCGACGGCCTTGACCTTGTCGGTCGGGAGCAGCTTCTGCGGTCGTGGCTCATCCATGAGTCCGGTGGCGGGGGCGATGACGAGACCAGTCACCCGCATCCGCTCAGTCGAGAAGAGCAAGCGATCCACCGAACCCAGGTTCTTGCCGGCATCGACCGCGAACACGGTCATGCCGATCAGCGACTTCGCGTTCATCCAACACCCTCCTCCACCATCGCGGCGGATGATTCGACTGCTCAACCGTTGGTTGCTATTGTTGCGTAGACGCATCAGGCATGCCAAGGGCAACGCAAGGCTGCAAACCGGCTTGTGGCATCATTGGGCGTGCGTCGCGGTCCCCGCTGGACCCGCGGCCTGTGACCGACCGGAGTAGCCCCACCGAGAGTACTGCATGGTGACCGAAACGGCCGACCAGACCACGATATCCGCCCCGCGACGCCGCTACTCCCGGCGCAGACCGCCGGCGGACCGCTGGACCTTTCCCCTCCTCGTCTTCGCGGTGCACTGGGTCGTCGCCCAGGTTCCGGCTACCCTCACGTTCCTCTACGGCACCATCCGCCCGAGCGCTCCTGGCACCCGCAGTGGCGAGAGCTGGGCCTATGGCGACCCGCTCGGCTCGATGTCTGGTCTCGCGCACTGGCTTGTGGAGCCGATGCGCCAGTGGGATGGCACCTGGTATCGCCTTGTCGCTGTCAGCGGGTACGAGCCGATGGGGTCGTTCCCCGCTAAAGCAGCCTTCTGGCCGCTCTATCCATGGCTGATGGACCTGGGCAGCAGCCTCACCGGTATCTCGCCGGAGAGCGTCGGATACATCATCTCGAACGTCGCCTTCGCCGGGGCACTGGTGCTGCTCTACCACCTGGTCACATTTGATTTCGATGTCCCTGTCGCCCGGCGGACCCTCTGGGCCCTGGCACTCTTCCCGACCGCGTTTTTCTTCAACGCGGTCTACACGGAATCCCTCTTCCTGTTGTTCACCGTGGCCACGCTGCTTGCCGCCCGCGCACGCAACTGGTGGCTGGCGGGTATCCTCGGCCTGCTGGCGGCACTCACCCGCTCGGCCGGCGTGATGCTGCTCGCCCCGATGGGAATCCTCTTCCTGCAGCAGTACGGCAGCAACATCCGCCGCTGGTTCCCGTCGATCTTCCCGGCGGCGCTGCCGGCGCTCGGTCCGCTCATCTTCGGTTGGCGTCTCACCACGTCCGGCATGCAGTTCCTTGACTGGATCAACGTCCAGTGGCAATGGAACAGATTCCGCGCCATGCCATGGGAGACGTTCGAGTGCGCCACTGTCGGCTGCCTCGCAGAAGTCCCCAATCTCGGCGCATTCGAGGCGCGCGGCGTCGACTGGAGCTGGGTGGAGATGCTCCTCGCCTCGCCAACCTGGCGCACCATAACCTCATACGAGTTCCGTGACGCCTTCGCAAGGGGCGACTGGCTGGAGCTGCTCGTGACGATCGGCGCATTCGCACTTCTCCTCATCGGCGTCCGCCGCGTCCCGCTCTACTACTTCGCGCTGGTGCTGCCCCCCCTGATCGTGCCGCTCTTCAGCCCGAGTTCGGTACACCCCCTGATGTCGATGCCCCGCTTCGTGCTGCCGATGTTCCCGCTCTTCGTGATCATTGCGCTACTCGTGAGCAATCGCGCGGTTGGCATCACTCTGGGCGTGCTTTCGACCGTACTCATGATGGCGCTCTCCGCCCAATTCGCCACCTGGTACTGGGTCTCCTGACACCTCAGTGCAGGGCGAACACGAAGCCAGCCGCCACGAGGCGACCTTGCATCGGCCCTCTGCCGTCCGCCCCTATCCACCCTGCCATCTTGCGGGTACAATGCCGTGGGCCGAGCCGGGTCGCATACGGGTACCGCCGACCGAACACTGTTCCAC
>DASYWL010000273.1:0-4679 GCA_035936055.1 Thermomicrobiales bacterium | reverse complement strand
GTGTAAAGATGCCCGCACAGGAATCACAATCGGCGCTGCCTCGAAGTCCCGACTGATAGTGTCGCGGCAGCAAGCTGAAAGGCAATGAGCTCATGACCATGCAACGTCGAACACTGCTCAAGCGGACGGGTGCGGCTGCGGGTGTAGCCGCTCTGGGGCCGGCCGTCCTTGCATACAGCCCTGCGACGGTTGCCGCGCAGGACGGCGCCACCCTCGAGTTCTGGGACACGCTGAATGCTGATCCGCGCAAGGCGATCGTCGAGTCGCTGGCGGAGGCGTTCGCGAACGAGAGCGATCAGGTGGCGGCAGTTGAGCACCGGGGCTGGCCGCTCGAGGAGCTTCAGGAGACGCTGCCGCGTGTCGTCGACAGCAACCAGGGGCCGGCGGTCGCGCAGGTCAACAACGGCGAGTCGCTGATGGGCCCGATGATTCGCGCCGGCCAGCTGGTCGATATCAGTGGCTACGTCCAGCAGTACGGTTGGGCCGAAGATCAGCCCGACAACCTGCTCACGCGGAACATGTACAACGAGGACGGCACGCAGTTCGGCATCGGCCAACTATGGGGTGTCTCCGCCGAGGCGGAGATCGTCGGGATCTACTACAACCGCGCGATCCTCGAGGAAGGTGGGATCGAGATCCCCGAGACGCTGGCTGGACTGGAGGCGGCCTTCGAGGCCCTCGCTGACGCGGGCCAGACGTCGCTCGTCTTCGGCAACCTTGACGGATGGACGGCGATCCATCTCTTCGGCAACATTCACGGGACGATGACGACGCGCGACTACCTCGATGGGATCATCTACCGATGGGGCGGGTACTCCTTTGAGGACGAGTCGATCATCAACGCGGCCGCGAAGCTGCAGGATTGGGTGAGCCGCGGCTTCCTGCTCGAAGGCTTCGAGGGTGTCAGCGCGGATGACGCGAACGCCCTCTTCGAGGCGGGCTCCGGCGCGATGCTGATGCAGGGCAGCTGGCAGGCAGGCTCGATCGAAGAGAATCTCGGAGGCGAGGCGGCCGGATTCTTCCTGACGCCACCGCTGGAAGAGGGTGGTACGGTGCTGCACGTCGGCGGCGTCGGCATTCCCTACTCGATCACGTCCAATGCCGAGAATCCGGATCTCGCTGCCCAGCTGATCGACACGCTGGTGTCCGAGGAGGCGTTCGCCGCGTTCATCGAGGCTGGTTTGCTCCCGGCGGGCGAGATTCCCGGGGACGTGATTACGGAAGGTACGGTGTCCGGCGAGCTCTACACGGCGTGGAACCTGGTTCGGTCGAAGGATGCGGTCGGTCACTACCTCGATTGGGCAGCACCGGGCTTCTACGACGTCCTTGTCTCCCAGCTGCAGCAGCTGCTCGCGATCGAGGTGACACCGGAGGAGTTCGCGTCGAACTTGCAGGATTACTACGAGGACTCATTCGAGTAGGCGCGTAGCCAGCCAGGCGAGCAAACCTACGACGAACGGGGAGGCCACATGTGCCTCCCCGTTCGTCGTATCATGGCTTGTATGCACGACACTCGCCCGACCATCGCTTCGCAAGCGAGCGAGGAGGGACTCCGTGGACCAGGCGACGCAGACCCACGCCGGGGGTGAGACCACCGCATTCCAGCCGGCTGCGTCGCGGCGGTCGCTGATCTCGCGGCTCGAACCGTTTCTCTACTTGCTGCCGGCGCTGCTGGTCTTCACGATGTTCATGGCGCTTCCCGTTGCAGGGACCGTACTCATTAGTCTGACGAACTGGGATGGCGTTGCGCTGAACTCGGCGACGTTCACCGGCGTCGAGAATTACGTGGATGCGTTCGTCAGCGAGGCATTCTGGAACGCCTTCTGGCACAACATCGTCCTGATCCCGTTCTTCGTGCTCCTGCCCGCGCTGCTGGGTCTCGTGCCCGCCGTGCTGGTGCACCAGCTGAAGCTGCGTGGCGCTCGGTTCTTCCAGGCCGGGCTCTTCCTGCCGTACATCATGCCCGGTGTGCTCATCGGTGTGGTCTGGCGGTGGCTTCTCAACCCGGTGTTCGGCCCGGTCAACGACGCGTTGAAGCGGATGGGTTTCGATCCTCCCACCTGGCTCGGGGATTTTACCTGGGCGCTGCCGACAGTGGGACTCATCGGCGCTTGGGCAGCCTATGGCTTCTGTTACGTCCTCTTCATCGCAGGAATACAGAAAATTCCGACCGAGCTGTACGAGGCGGCGCGGCTTGACGGAGCCGGCGCCTGGGAAGAGGTCAAGGTTGTCACGCTCCCCGGCCTCCGCCGGGAGATGGCCGTCGTCTTCTCCGTCAATCTCATCCTCGCTCTCCGGGCGTTCGACGTGATCAAGGCCACCACGGACGGCGGTCCGGGCGATGAGACCGAGGTTCTTGCCCTCTACATGATCAACTCGGCGTTCAATGCGAACCGCGTGGGGTACGGCACGGCGATCGCAGTGATGCTTGCGGTGCTGACGCTGGTGCTGTCGGTGCTGGTGCTTCGCCTGTTCAGGGAGAGCGATGGTTAGGCGGTTGCCGATCTATCTCCTCCTGACCCTTGGCGTGCTGGTCGCGGTCGTGCCGTTTCTGGTCACGATCCTCGCGTCACTCAAGACCTCAGTCGAGCTCGTGCAGGGAGTGTTGTCGCTGCCGGAGGAGCCGCAGTGGGGCAACTACCGTCGCGCCTGGGTGGATGGCAACTTCGCGCGGTTCTTTGCCAACAGCCTGCTGGTTGCCTTCGGCGTGCTCGTGCCATCCATTGTTTTTTCCTGCATGGCCGGCTACGCCTTCGCGCGCTACCGGTTCCATGCCAAGTCAGTGATCTTCATCTATCTTCTGCTCGGCCTGGTCGTGCCGCTGCAGGCACTGGTGATCCCGCTCTTCTACCTGATGCGGGAGATCGGTCTACTCGACAGCCTGTGGGCGCTGATCCTGCCGCAGATCGCGATGAGCATGTCGTTCGGTACGCTGTTGATGCGCGAGGCGTTCTCCAGCGTGCCGCGCCCGATCGTTGAGGCAGCTGTCCTCGACGGTGCGGGGTCGTGGCGCGTGCTGTGGGAGGTCATGTTCCCGCTGGCACGGCCGTTCGTCGGCACCTTGGCGCTGATGTTCTTTATCTGGACCTGGAACGAGTTCCTGCTGCCGCTGGTCCTCAATGTGGACCCCGCCTACCAGACGCTGCCGGTCGGGCTGCTCTACTTCCAGCAGCGCTGGACATCCGACATCCCCGTGATCGCCGCCGGAGCGACGATCATTTTCCTTCCGCTCGCGATTGTCTTTCTGCTCTTCCAGCGACAGATGATCGAGGGTCTCACCCAGGGCGCGCTCAAAGGCTAGGTGCCGAAGACGACTGCGTATCGACGGTCGTTCATGAGCGCTGCCGGGGCCGGGAACGTGCGAGAGGCGCTCGCGTATACTCATCAGGTCACGAGTGACGTGCAGCGTGCAGCAGGAGGAGGGACCGGTGGCCGAGCCGAGGAGTGCCGAGAAACAACTGGCCGTGATCGCCCAAGAGGTGAAGGACTGCACGCGGTGCGAGCTCTTCCGCGCGGCCACGCATGGAGTTCCCGGCGAGGGCAGCCCCAACGCGCGGGTCATGCTTATCGGAGAGGGGCCTGGTTGGCACGAGGACCGGCAGGGCCGACCCTTCGTCGGGAACTCCGGCAAGTTCCTGGACACGCTGATCGAGAAGGCAGATCTCAAGCGCGAGGACGTCTTCATCACCAACATCGTCAAGCACCGCCCGCCAGGCAACCGCGACCCGCTGCCCGACGAGATCAGCGCCTGCTCGGTTTGGCTGGACCAGCAGATTGAGGCGATTGACCCCGAGGTGATCGTCACGCTCGGGCGGCACTCGATGAACCGCTACTTCCCCGGTGAGCGAATCGGCAAGGTCCACGGCACGTCGAAGAGGATCGGCACACGGGTTGTCGTGCCGATGTACCATCCGGCGGCCGCGCTCCACAACAGCTCCCTCAAAGGCACCATTGAGGAGGACTTCGGCAAGCTGCCGCGCTACCTTGCGGAGGTCGAGCAGCAGCGGTCCAAACAGCAGGAAGCCGAGCAGAAACCGGAGCAGGGATCGCTCTTCTAGCCCAGCAACGGAAGGATGATGTGTGACGGGCAGCGGCGAGGCGAGGGCAATCTTTCTCGGCGGGATGGGAGAGGTCGGCAAGAACGTCCTGCTGGTGGAGACTGATGATGACCTCGCGGTCATCGACTTCGGGCTCGGGTTTCCCGATGAGACGCAACACGGAGTCGACGTGGTGTTGCCGGATGTCGGCTACTTGCGCGAGCGGCGCGAGAAGGTTCGCGGCATCTACATTACTCACGGTCATGAGGACCACATCGGCGCGCTGCCATATCTCTGGGAGGCGATCGGTGCACCGATCTACGCCACCAGACTCAGTGCTGGTCTCATCCAGGGCAAGCTGCAGGAAGCCAGGCTCGACAAGAAAACTGAGGTGAAGGTCTTCGATCCTGACGAGCGGCCGGTGCTCGATGCTGGTAGCCTGCGTATCGAGCCGTTCCGCGTCACCCACAGCATCCCCGATGCCGTCGGGTTCGGCATCCAGACGCCTGCCGGTCTGATTGTCCATACGAGCGATTTCAAGTTCGACCCGACGCCGGTGGACGGCAAGCCGACCGACTACGGCGCGATCGAGGCCTTCGGCAAGCGTGGCGTCGAGCTGCTGATCTCCGATTGTGTCCACAT
>DASYWL010000272.1:0-14632 GCA_035936055.1 Thermomicrobiales bacterium | reverse complement strand
ACCGACTACCGCGACGGGTACTACACCGTCTACCATTTCGACTCCGCACCGTCGAACCTCACAGAACTCGAGCGCGATCTCAAGCTCGACACCAACGTGATGCGTTACCTGCTGGTCCATGACGACCCGAAGGCCGGCGAGAAACCGACCGAGGGTGAGGACGAAGCAGCCGAGGCCGAGGGCGACACCGAGGCAACCACCGCTCCAGCCGAGCAGGCGGCAGCGACCACCGAGACCGCGCAGGTGACGGAGCGCGCCGAGGAGCAGGCCCAGCCAACCGAGGCCGCCCCGGCCGAAGCCGAGTCGACCCCCGAGGCCGCGGTGGCCACCGGTGCTCTGGCCGGCACGAACGAGAGCGAGCAGACCGGCGGGGCTGAGGCGGCTGCAGTAGCCGCTGAATCCGACACCGAAGAGACGACCGACAAGGAGTAGCCTCCATGGCATCCCTCGCGAAGATCACCCTTATTGGCAACCTCGGTGGTGACCCTGAGACCCGGTACACCCCTCAAGGCACCTTGGTCGTAAACTTCAGCCTTGCAGTGAACAATCGACGCCGGGATGCCAGCGGAAACCAGCAGGAAAACACCAACTGGTACCGTGTCAGCGCCTTCGGGCGGCTCGCGGAGACCATGGTCAACCTGAGCGAGCGCGGCTACCTCACCAAGGGCAAGCAGGTCTACATCGACGGCAACTTCGAGGCGCGCGAGTGGACCGGCAACGACGGCCAGACGCGCACCTCGCTCGATGTGACGGCCCGCGAGATGCAACTGCTCGGTCAGCGTGGCGACGAGGCCGGCGGCGAGCACATGGGCGGTGGCGGCGGCCGCCAGGCCCAGCAGCCCGCAGGCAACTACGACAGCGATATGGACGACGTGCCCTTCTAGATCACGAAGCGGCGCGCAGTCCCGAACAGAGGCAAACATCAATGACTGACAATCAGGAACGCAACGAAACCGGAACGGAAGAGCGCAGCGACCGCCCACAGCGCTCGCGATTCGGCGGCCCCCAAGGCGAGCGGCGTGAGGGCGCGCCACGCGGTGGCGGTGGCGGGCGCAGCCGTGTACGCCGCGTGAGCAGTGGCGGTGGCCGCTTTTCCCCGCGCCGCAAGGTCTGCCAGTTCTGTGTCGATCGTATCGAGCACGTCGATTACAAGGACATCTCCCGCCTGCGCCGGCACGTGGGCGAGCGCGGCAAGATCGAGCCACGCCGCAAGATCGGCACGTGTGCCAGGCACCAGCGCTCGGTCACGGTGGCCATCAAGCGCGCTCGCTACATCGGCCTCCTGCCGTTCGCCAGCAGCGCCCCGCGGAGCTAGGACTCGCGCTGGCAGTCCGGTCATCCCCGCTAAAGGCGCGCTCCCGCTCGATGATGGGTGGCAGCGCGCCTTTGCTGTACCGCAGCCTTACTTTGCGCCGACGGACCGGCGTGCCTTCGGAGGATCGGAAGTCGCATGAACTCATCTTTCGGACGATTGTCGGTCTGGGCGCGTATCCGCCGCTCGCTCGGCATTGGAGAGCCCACCACCAGCGCCGGACGGCGGCTCAGCCGGCGAGACCGGGAGCAGCAGAATACCCGCATGCTCGCCGCAACACTCGCCATCGTGGCGGTGCTGACCGTGATCAGCCTCGCCGCTGGCCTGGCCTTCGAGAATGTCGTCAAGCCCAAGGCCGTGCTGGCCACGGTCGGTGATGAGGAGATCACCCGCAGGGAGTACTGGCAGTACCACACCGTTCAGCTCTACCAGCAGGCGAACGAGTACGAGGAATTCGCACAGCAGATCGATGGTCCGCAGCGAACCCAGTTTCTCTCCTATGCCTCTTCCTTCCGGGCGCAGGCAGACGACATCTGGGGCACGACCGAGGTGAGCGAGCCCACGCTTGCACAGATGGTCGAAGATCAACTTTACCTTGCTGCCGCCGACGAATCGGACATCGACCTCAGCGAGTCGGCCGTCGAAGCCTACGCCCTGCAGCAGTTCGCGCCGGAGGGTGCCGAACTGACCACCCCGTTCCCCGAGCCGACGTTGATCCCGCAGCGCGCCGAGTGGGCAACCGAGACCGCCGAGGCACAAGCCACCCAGGTGGCGGAGGAACTGGAGGCGCTGGGTACTCCGGTTGCCGGCACGCCCGTCGCGACCCCGGTTGCCGAGGCGGACACGACGGCTGACGACGACGTGGCCATCCACGAGGCGGCGACCGACTTCGCGCAGTTCCGCGATCGTGCGCTGGATGACGCCAACATGTCGCTGGACGAGTATTACGAGATGGTCGTGCGGCCCGAGCTCGCCCGAGAGGCCGTGAACGCCGCTGTCGTGGCCGAAGTGCCGCAGTCGGCTGAGCAGGTCAGAGCCCGCCACATCCTCGTCAGCACCGAAGACCTCGCCCGGGAACTCTACGAGCGAGCCATCGGCGGCGCGGACTTCGCTCAGCTCGCGCGAGCCAACTCGATCGACACGGCAACCGCGCCGACCGGAGGCGATCTTGGATGGTTCACGTTCGATCAGATGGTCGAGCCGTTTGCGGAGGTGGCATTCGCCCTCGATCCTGGTAGCATCAGCGAGCCCGTAGAGACGCAATACGGGTGGCACATCATCATGGTGGAGGACCGCGACGAGGACCGCGCCTTGACCGAGCTGCAGTACCAGCAGGCGCAGCAGCGCGCGGTACAGGACAGGCTCGAGGAGCTTCGGGCCTCGACGGAGATCGAGGCTGAGGTGGATGTCATCCCAACTCCATCGCCGACGCCGGAGACCTTCTTCCCGCCGGCCGACGCCCCGACGCCGATTCCGGCCACCCCGGTTCCCGGCACGCCCAGTGCGGATGTGAACAGCGTGGTGGCGACCCCGGTCATCGAGGGCCCGGTCTTCGCGACCCCGTCAGACGGCAGCGTTGACTAGCGGCAGGCGGGCGACACCCTGTTGCCCGCCTGCGATATGCTGTTGCATATCCGGCACACGGCAGGACCGAAGGAGGCTGCATGTCATCCGATCGACGACCCCGACCCGGCGCTCCGCGGCGACGACGTCCAGCTGAAGACGAGTTCGAGGAGCCGCGACAGCCCCGGCGAGATCCCCGCCGGCGAACCGCATACGTCCCGAGACAGGATGCGCCGCAGCCGAAGCGGTCTCCCATGCGACAGGAAAGCCCACCGAGCGGGCGCCGGGCGGCAGCACCCCGATATCGCCCGGAGCAGCCTCCCTATCGTGTCCCCAGAGCAGAGACGGAGTACATCTACGAGGAGGACGACTTCGATGCCTACGAGGAGGCCGATGCCGTCGATGACCAGGTGATCGAGGACGAGCGGGGGTACGCTCCACCGCCTCGACAGCGGAGGACGAGCCGGCCAGCGGCACGTCGACGGGTGGCGCATGAGACGTACGCCGACCCCCGATATGAAGCGGACTACCTTGATGACGAGTACGACGACGATGAGGGATACGAGGACTCGTTCATCGACGAGGATGACTGGTACGAGGAGGAAGCCGCTGCCGGTGCCTACAGTCCGTCGCGCCAGCGCGCTCCCAGACAGCGCCGCCCCATGCCGCGGCCAACCATCCCCAGACCGGTCATGCCGGCACGCATCAAGCAGGCAGCACTAGTGCAGGACCAGACCGCGTTGATCCTGATCGGTGCCTTGCTGCTGAGCCTGGCCGCCATGGCCACCCTCACCTTCAACCGGGCCGACACCCTGGCGCCGGGGTTCGCCACGCACATCAGCGCATCCGGCGTCCGCGAGGAGTTCCGATCGGAGACGGCGCTCTGGCAGCTACCCTTGATGGCCGGCACCCTGCTGCTGATGAACGCGGTACTGGCCTGGGCCTTGGCAGGATACTCGCGCTTCTCATCGCGCTTCCTGCTCGGCGCGTCGATCATCGTGCACATCTTGATCTGGGTCGCCCTCATCCGCATCGCGTTTTAGCCATCGAACCCAGCCGAATCCATCACCCTGAGTCGGTATCGACCAACATCGGCTCGCAATGGCGAACCGGGAGGGCGATTACCCTCCCGGTTTCCTGCATCTTCGACCCTTGCCCCGAAACTACTGCTGCGTGCCGAGCAGCGCGCGGCGGGCAAGCACACGAACCAAGTGGGCTCGATATTCCGCCGACGCGAAGGTGTCCCCGTTGATCTCCAGCTCCTCGGCGGCGTTCTCTACCGCGGCTTGCACGTTGTCCTCGGTCAGCGGCTTGCCGGCAAGCGCCTCCTCAATGGACGTCAGCCGGGTGGCGGTGTTGGTCGCGCCGGTGACGGCCACACGGGCACGGGAGACGGTGTCGCCGTCCTTCTCGACCACGACGGCGACACCGACGATGGCATAGCCGCTAGCGGGATGCGCGTACTTCCGGTAGGCCATATGCGCGCCGTCATGACGGTTCAGCGAGGCATGGGTCACCACCTCGTCCAGCTCCAGCGTCGTTGTCCAGAGATCGACGAAGAACTCGTCCAATGGGATGTCCCGCTCACCGTCTGAACCGACGGCGTGTACCGAGCCGCCAAGCGCCAACGCGACTGCCGTGAGATCGGCAGCTGGGTCATTGTGGACCAGCGAGCCCACCAATGTGCCGCGCTCGCGCACCTGCGCGTCACCGATGATCTGGATCGCCTCGGGGAGAATCGGCATCAGGCCGGCAACCTCATCGTTGTCGCGCAGCTCGTTGTACGTCGTCATGGCGCGGACGGCGACCGCATCATCGCTGACCTCGACGCCGCGCAGCTCGCCGATGTCGCGCAGATCGACGAGCTCGCCCGGCATCGCGAGCCGCAACTTCATGGCGGGTATGAGCGAGTGCCCGCCGGCAATGATCTTGGCATCGGGGTTGGCCTGCAGCGCGGCAACGGCTTCAGCGACCGATCCCGGCCGGCTGTAGGTGAAGGATCCTGGAAACATGGGAGACACCTCTTGCCTTCAGCGTCGTACAGTCGGAAATCCGCTGTCAGGCGCCGCTCTCACGCAGCCTCTCGGCAGCGTAGCGGACGGACTTGACGATGTTCTCGTACCCGGTGCACCTGCAGATGTTGCCCTCGAGCTCGTGGCGGATCTCCTCGTCAGTCGGGTCCGGGTTGCGCTTGAGCAACGCCACGGTGGACATGATCATGCCGGGCGTGCAGTAGCCGCACTGGAGACCGTGCTCTTCCCAAAAGCCCTCCTGGACGGGATGGTATCCGCCATCCTGGGCCAATCCCTCGATGGTCAGGACCTCGGCGCCATCGGCCTGCACGGCGAACATGGTGCAGCTCTTGGTGCTCCTGCCGTTCACGCTGATCGTGCAGGCGCCGCATTGGCTGGTATCGCAGCCGACATGCGTGCCGGTCAGCCCAAGCTGCTCGCGCAGGAAATGCACGAGCAGCGTTCGCGACTCGACCTCGCCGGTCCGCTCCTGCCCGTTCACGGTCATCCGGATTCGTGTCTTCTGCATCGTTTGCGTGTCAGTCATACTCGTACCCCTCTCGAGCGGCCAACGCACGTCGGCCATCGATGATGCCGGACAGCCGTCGTCTCGTACCAAACCCGCATCGCTATGCTGTGGTATCGCCACCCCGACGTTCGGCGAGGATTGACGTCTCGTTCACCCCGTCATCGACTGCGACAATACTCGCAAACCTGCTGCGCTTGCACAACACCGGATCTCGTCGTGCCGTTTCCCATGTTCTCCCCTACCGCTATACTCCGTTCGTGAAAGCAACGCCCGAGACCACCATCCGCGATGGTCAGCAGCCGAGACCCCGGATCGCCGTTCCGCGCACGTTCCAGTCGCTGGTCGACTACCCGATGTTTCGGCAGCTCTGGCTCGCGATGATGGCAACGTCCATCTCGCAATGGACGGCGCAGGTCACCTTCGGGTGGCTGGCGCTCGTGCTCACGGACTCCGCCCGGTTCGTCGGCATCGTGAGCTTCATGTCGGGCCTCCCCTTCCTCGTCATCGCCCTCCCCGCCGGCGTTTACATCGACCGGCTCGACCGGCGGAAGATCCTGCTCACCGCGCAGTCGAGCGCCGCGCTGCTGGGCATCGTGATGGCGATCGTCGTGCTCGCCGGCTGGGTGCAACCGTGGCACCTGCTGGTGGCCGCATTCCTGAACGGCTCGTTCCTGTCAGTCCTCAACCCGACCATGCAGTCGGTCATCCCGGGGATCGTCGGCAAGGATGGCCTGACCAACTCCGTGGGACTGATGAGCGCCGGGCAGAACATGACGCGGATCGTCGGACCCAGCATGGCAGGGGTAACCATCGGCTTCAGCTCGACGGGGTTCGCCTTCCTCCTGATTGCCGTGACGCTGCTCGTTGCAGTCCTGCTGATCAGCAAGGTCCGTGTGCCAGACCGCGCGGCGAGTGTGACAGCCAAAGGTTGGCAGGCGGCATTCTCGGGCCTCCAGATCATCTGGAACCGGGGTGACCTGCGCGTGCTCTTCGTGCTTGCGTGCCTGCCACCATTGCTGATCTTCCCCTACATCCAGTTCCTGAACATCTTCGCGCGGGACATCCTCGAGATCGGCGCTCAAGGACTCGGCGTGCTCACCGCGGCATCCGGAGTCGGGGCAGTGATCGGATCGCTGATGATGGCGTCCCGGACCTTCCGGCGCGGTGACGGCATCCGGCAGATTCGTATCATCCTGCTCTACGCGCTCGGTGTTATCGGCGTGGCGTTCTCGACCACGCTGTGGATCACGCTGCCACTGCTCGTGATGGGTGGCATGCTCGGTGGCACCTACATGAGCACGAATAACGCGCTGCTCCAGCTGAGGATCGAGGACGAGGTGCGCGGACGCGTGATGGCGACGTACATGATGACGTTCGGCCTTCTGCCGCTGGGCGCGCTGCCGATGGGCCTGGTCGCCGACGCGCTCGGCATCCAGCTCGCGGTGGCGCTCGGCTCCACCAGCTGTACCGCCCTCATTCTCGTCATCGCGCTGCACTCGAAGTCACTTCGCAAGATTTGAAGTGTGCGAATGAATTGGAACCTTGGGGCGCTGGCGGCTTGCCAGCCACAGCCCGTATCACCGGCATGATGTTGGTGCCACAGGCGGGCAGACACAAGGTCTGCCGCTACAACTATGTTTCAGGCGCCGAGTCTACTCCGCCACCTGGCCCTCACCGGCAAGGTCAAGGATGATCTGCCCGACGATCTCGCGAATGTCCGACTCGTAGCGACTGCCGACCTCGCGCGCTACCTCCGCGACCCGCTGGAGCTCAGTGCTGAAGTCGGCGACCGGCGGCTCGATCACGTCCACCAGCGCCAGGACATCTGCGGTGAAGCGCGCGCCGAGTGCCTTGCGTACACGATTGCGGGACGGACGCGGCTCGATCTCAAGCCGATCAAGAAGGTCATCAGAGAGTTCACGCAGCTCCGCGCTGGAGAGCGGCGAGCCGATCACCTGGTGCAGCGCCTGGCGCTGCCGCCGAACAATCTCGACATCCCGATCCCACTCCAGAACCAGCTCCCAAGCGCTGCTGACGCCGAGCGCACGCTCGCCGATTTGTGTCAGCAGGGCGTCCTCGGACACGACGATCTCGGCTGCACCGAGCAACGGCTTGCGGGACTCGACATCGAGTCCTGCCACCGCCCGTTCAAGCCGAAAGTAATACTGAGCGGCAAGCAGGCTTTCCCAGACGGGAAAGGCCGCGTCGTCGATTGCAATCAGTCGATCCATAACAGCCTCGCTGGCGGCCCGACCGAACATCTCGCGCGCCCCCACGTCTGTGAGCACAACGTCGTGGGGCGAGACAGTCATGCGCCGGTGCCCGACCTTGCGCTGGAACATCGCATGGGTCAGGCTGTAGTCCGGCGCGAGGAACAACCCGTCGGCATAGCGGGCCTCTGGGTCCCGGTCCGGCAGCAACTCGATCAGGTGTGGATCGTGCTCGAAGAGCAGCCGCATCGTCTCCGCGCTCACCTGCTCGGCGCGCGCCGTCTCCACCAAGAACTTGGCGTCGACTGCGACGATCAGCGGGTGCCCCTCACGCAGGGCGAAAACGACGAAGTCCGGGTTCTTCAGCCCGATCTTGGAGGCGCGAGCGGCAACGCCGGGCATGGTATCGAGCCGATGCACCGCTGCCACCCGACTGCTGGCGAGAGCTGGGCGCTCCGACGGGATGGCCACACCCACCCAGTCCTCGAGTTCGCGCGCGACGACTTCCGACCACGCATCGCCAATGAGCTGGCTGGCACCGCCGCGATCCGACATGCGGATGAGCTGGTTGTCGAAAAGCGACCGCGCGAAGCTACCGCGCGGCAGATGGCTGCCGTGATAGTCGAGATCGGTTCGGGTGGCTCCGGTCGTCATGCAGGTCATCCTCGATCGCCGACCACGTTCACCAGGCCAGCCGTGGTTTGCCTCGCTGCGGGGAGTATGCCACCATGAGAGCCGTCGCATCACCGCGACTACCCCATGATGCATGAGCAGGCGACAGGATCACCCCATGGAGGCACCTGCATGACCGACGTTCTCCCTGCCGAGCGAGCCGCCCAAGCCGCGAGCGACATGACCGCCGCCCAGGCAGCCATCCACCAGCTCGAGGCGTGCGGCGCCACGACGGTGTTCGGCATCCCGGGTGTCCATACGCTCGCGCTCTACGACGCGCTGCTCGACTCTTCCATGACCCATATCCTCGCACGCCACGAGCAGGGCGCTGGCTTCATGGCGGATGGCTTCGCTCGGGCCACCGGCCAACCGGCGGTCGCGCTGGTAATCACCGGGCCGGGCGTCACGAACGTCGCCACACCGATCGGCGAGGCCTATACCGACTCCTCGCCCGTGTTCGTCCTCTCCAGCAATGTCGAGAAGGCCCATCTGGACGCAATGCGGGGCAACCTCCACGACCTCAAGGACCAGCGCGCCGTCATGCGGGCCGTCACCAAGTGGCACGACCGTGCCACCGAAGCAGGTGATGTGCCACGCTTGGTCGCCGAAGGTTGGCAGGCGATGACGAGCGGACGCCGCCTTCCGGTCCATCTGGAGGTACCGCTCGATGTGCTCGACGAGCCGATCGGCGATGCCGCCATCGAACCGTGCGAGGATCAGACGACATCGGCGGACATCGCCAACGAGGTCGAGCAGGCGGCCGAGATGCTCTCGGGCGCCAAGCGTCCGGTGATCTACGCCGGTAGGGGGCGACCTCCTCAGGGGCGGGCGAGACCATCCTCCGCATCGCAGAGCGACTCAATGCGCCGGTAGTGACGTCAATTCAGGGCAAGGGCTCGGTTCGCGATTCCCACCCCAATACCCTTGGCTCGCCCTGGAGGCGGGGCAATGCCGTCGACGAGCTTGTCCGGCAGAGTGATGCCCTGCTCGTGATCGGCTCGCGCCTCGGCGTCCAGGCCACCCAGCGCTTCACCTTCCCTGTCCCGGAGAAGCTCGTGCGCATCGACATCGATCCCGAGGAGATGACGCGAAACGCGACTCCTGCTATCGGCATCGAAGCGGACGCGCGGCACGCTGCCGGACTGCTGGCCGATGCGCTGAGCGCGCAGGATTCAGCGTCCGTGTGGAACAGCGAGCAGTTTGAAGTGGCTCGGACAGAGGCTCGAAAGACCGCGCTCGGCGCTGCTCGGATGCCCTACCTCGACGCCATCCGCTCAGCGATTCCAGCCGAGGGCATCATCGCCTGGGACATGACGATGATGAGCTACGTCGCCACCTACTCCTTCCCGGTGGAACGGCCGCGCACCTTCCTCTTCCCAACCGGCCACGGCACCCTCGGTTTCTCCGTGCCGGCCGCAATCGGCGCGAAGATTGGCGTTGGCGACAGGCCGGTGGCGGCGGTGGTCGGCGATGGCGGCTTCCAGTTCACAATGCAGGAAGTCGCGACGGCCATCCAGTTCGAGCTGGGCATCCCAATCATCATCTTCAACGACTCCACCTACTCTGCCGTCAAGGAAGAGCAGCAGTCGAGCCGCGGTGGCCGCTTTGCAGCGGTCGATCTGGTCAACCCGGATTACGTGAAGCTTGCCGATGCCTACAGCATTCCCGGCGTTCGCGCGAACAGTCCGGACCAGCTTCGCGCTGTCATCACCGATGCCCTTGGCCGCAACGTGCCGACGATCATCGACGTGCCCATCGAGAAATGGGTCTGAGAATCAGGAACAACGCAACGACTCCCGACGCCACCGCCACCCCCCGCGCGATGGCGTCGAGTGTGGTGACGTTGTAAGTGAGCTCGATCTCCACGGCACCGCCCTCCATGATGGGAACGGCGATGTAGCCACTCTCACCGCGGTCCACTGGCACCGATTCGCCGTTGGCGGTCGCCCCCCAGCGCGGGAACCAGTTCTGGTGCACAAACAATGTGCCCGGGTCGGCGTCCTCGAATGCGACAATGATGCGCTCGAAATCATCGGAGACCGCCACGGAGTCCGGCGCCGCGCCGTCAAGCGTCGCGATACCTGTTGGCGACGTAACCTGGTAGACATCCCACGCGCCGATCGTGGAGACGGGCTCAAGGTCCGGGCTTCGGGAGGCGCGGAGACTCGCGTCGCCGACATCCATCACCACCACGGCGCCGATGCCGTGGGTAGCCAGATATTCCGGTTCAAGCGCATCACCCGGATTGGGATAAAAGTGCCCGCCGCGATAGTCGTAGGGGCCCTCATGCAGTCGGTGCCAGTACCAGAGCCAGTCGTTGTAGAGGAACCGGCGGCCCTCGGTCACCATCGGCGCCCACAGCTGCTCGTGCCAGCTGAGCCGCGAGCCGAGCACGAGGATCGCCGCATCCGGCAGGGCAACCGCGTCGGCCTCCTCGATCGCCTCCCGGAACTGGATCAGCTCGACTGCCTCCTCGCCCTCGATCCGCGGCACCTCCCGCAGGCCATGCGCATCCGGGACGAAGGGTCCGAGGCTCGTGGTGAAAATGACGGCCAGCACGGCAGCGACTGCCATGGCTGCGCCGGCGTCTCTCCATGTCCGCTTGCCGACGGGAATGCAGCTCACCAAACGCATGATCCCATAGGCGGCAAGCCAAAGTGTCAGAAGCCGCTGGAACGGCATCAGGCGCGGCAGCTCGAGCTGCGGGATCAACTGGCGGAGCTCCGGCAGGGCCGCGGCGAGCGCGGTGAGTGCCACGTAGAAGGCCAGGGCGATGGCCGCCGCCTGTGTCGATCGGTGCTCCGATCGCCGGAAGGCCAGGGCCGAGCCGGCAACCGCAGCGACCAGTACCGGCCAGGTGACGCTGTCGACCGTGGCGGCCAGAAACTCGCCAGCCGAGTCGTACTCCTGATAGCTGAGAAAGAAGTAGAGATCGCTGTAGCGGAGCAACGGCAGGATGACTGGCGCGCTTAGGCCGATGGCGAGAACGGCTACAGCGCCAACGCGCAGAATTGCTTGTCTGCGGTCGCCCACCAGCGAGCGCTGCGCGATGACAGCGATCGCCCCGACCGCCACGGCGATCAGCGAGCGCGGATTGCTGACCATACACAAGGTAATAACTACGGCGGCGACCGGTATCCATCGCACGCCATCCGGGCGGGCGGCGCTGAGCAGCAGCGGCAGCGCCAGGAGCGCGTAGGTCGCCCCGGCAGCGTTGGTCGCCAAGCCCCACTCCACCAGTTCGCTGTACCCACCGTGAGTCCAGTCGCTCGCGATCGTGACGTGCCCAGCACTTGCCACGAACGCGAACGCCGGCGAGAGCCGATCGTGCCGACCGAACAGCAGGTAACCGACAGCCGGCAGCAGGAAGAGGGCAGCCACGGTCACGGCCCACGCCGACGCGATCTCCAGCACCCCGCCAGTCAGCAGTGCAATCAGCGCCGCCACCGCTGGCACGCCAAAGGGAAAGAACTCCGCCGGATAGCCGCCTTGGTGGCTGCCAACCCACCGGAGTGCTTCGAACTCCTCCCATGAGCGTGCGATCAAGGAGGCCCGGGCGGTGTGGAACGGATGATCAACCGTGAAAAAGGCGCGCGGCTCGGAGATGCTCGTTCCATCAATCAGCACGCGCTGGGCGAGCGGAAAGAGCTCCAGGCGCCAGATCACCCATCCGGCCAGCGTGGCAAACATCACCACCCACAGGGCCGGTATCGCCTGCCGCCGGAGGAGGAATGGCCTAGTCTCGATGCGCTGCTCGCTCCTCACCGTCGCGAGCGGGACGCACGTGGATTGAGATCGCCGGAGGAGACGAGCAGCAGCCAGGCGCCCAGCATCATCACAACGACCACGACGACGAGTGACCCGACGAAGAGCGCATTGAGCACCCAGTCGTCAGGCGATTCCGGCAGGTTGTCGAGCCAGCTCATCCAGACATTGACGATATTTCTTTCGTCTACCTGTCGGCTCATGCGCTGCGTGGCTATGTTGTACCGATACCAGACAGCGTCGACCCGACCGACGGCGAGGTAGACCAGTAGCGCGAGCGCCGCGAAGGTCCACACGCCAACGCGAGCCATGCTGGCGCCGGATCGACCCGGATCGGCTCTGGCCGCCAGCTGCTCGTCAGGCTGCTCCGCCGGTAGCTTCTCCGCAGCGTTCTCGCTCATGGCCTTGCACCTCGTAGCTGCGCAGGCAAAGAGGGCCGCCCGCCGGTGATCGGCGGCGGCCCCTCCATGACGCACGGCGTGGTCTTACGACGACGCTGCCGCTGCGGCCTCCCGCCGGCGCTTGATCTCGTGGTACTCGGCGTCCGCATTGACCATTTCGAGATCGTGGTGCTCGCCAAGGATATTCTTGGCGGCCAGCAGGCCGGTCTCGATCGAGTGGTCCGTATTGTTGTAGCGGAACGACCCGCCGCGCCCGATGTACTGCAGGTTCTCGATGCTGGCGATGTAGTCCTTCATCAGCCGCAGCGGCTCCTGATAGCCAATGTCGTAGGTCGGGTACGCCTTGGTCGCGCGGACCACGAAACCGCCGATCACCTCGCTAGGCTCGACGAAGCCGAGATCCTCGACCAGATGCTTGACGGTCTGGTTGACGAGCTGCTCGTCGGTCATGCCCCAGATATAGTCGCCCCGCGTGCAGAAGTACTCGACGACCAGCGACGTGTACTCCTCGCCCGGCACCATGTCGGGACTCCAGTTCTTGGGCTCATGGAAGCGACCGAACAGGATGTTGCGGTCGTGGACATAGAGCCACGTATCGCTCGTCACCTGGCGCTTCTTGAACATCATGTTGACGGTGATGATGTCGCGGAAGACGAGCGAGTTGGCCGCTTCGATCACCTCCTGCGGCGCGAGTGGATCGGTGATCTTGACGAGCACGGTCATGGGAATCGAGGAGATGAAGTTGTCCCCCTCGATCACGGTGCTGCCGTCCTCGGTACGGACCTGCACCCCCTTGACCCGGTTGCCCTCCAGCAGGATCTTCTCGACCGGGCTCTTGAGCTTGATCTCGTTGCCCGCCGCCTCGATGGCGTCTGCCATCCGCTCCGAGAACCGACCGAATCCGTACCGGGGGTACATGAACTCGTCGATCAGGCTGACGACCTTGCCCCTGGACGGGACCACTGCATCCTTGATTGCCGTAACGAGCGACATGCCCTTGGTTCGCTGGCTGACCCAGTCCCCCGAGAGCTCACTGCACTTCATGCCCCAGACTTTCTCGCTGTAGGCCTGGAAGAAGAGCTCGTAGAGCGTCTGGCCGTACTGCGCGATGTAGGCGTCCTCCATGGACACCACGTCCTGCGGATTCATCTTGCGCTTGGCCTGGATCAGTCCGTAGTCGAAGACCGCGCGAGCCGCCGTAACCGGCCCGACCGCCTTAAGGGCGTTCGTGAGCTTGAGGGGGTAGTCGACGAACTTGCCGTCGAAGTAGATGCGGCTGATGCGTTTCACCCACAGCAGCTCATCGGCGACCACCTCCCGAAAGAGGTCGTTGAGCTCGTCATTCTTGGTGAACCACCGGTGACCCCCGATGTCGAACTTGAACTCTCCATGATCCGTCTGACGCTTGATCGTCCGGGCGAGGCCACCGACGAAGGGAGCCGCCTCCACGACAGTGGCGGGATACCCGGCCTTGCTGAGTACGTAGGCCGAGCACAGACCCGCCGGTCCCGCTCCCATGATGATTGTGGAGGGGCGCGCCGTTTCGCGGTTGTGACCGTTTTGCATCGAGCGAATTCCTTCCCTTCATTCCATCGCCGAGATCATGCCACGCCACGTCACCTACCTATCAGGGCCGAGCTGCTTGCCCGGTGGCGATTCTTGCACGGCGCACTGGTCTTAGCGTCGCCAAGTGATTGAGTGGTTCAGCAGGAAATTCCAAATCGCGGCAATACCCGCGCCAATCAGGTTGGCAGCGAGATAGTGCATGCCATGATCTTCATGCAGATAGTACAGCACGCCCCAGTTGATGAGCAGGCCGCCGAGATTGATCGGGACGTAGGTCATTGCGCGCGAGATCACCCGACCGGTTCCCCGGTCGTGCCATGTCCAGTGCTCATTGAGCGCGAAGGTAACCATCATGGAGAGGAAGATAGCGACCGGCGACGCCATCACGACCGCAATCTCGAGCCCATCGTGGAGCATGGCGAGAACGGCCTGGTTGACCAAGAGCCCAAACGCGCCGACCGTCAGAAACTTCCTGAATCGCTGGGCAAGTACCCAGAACCGGACAGCGGGTTGTGGCCATAATTCAACTGAGATCATCCCTGCTCCCAGATCTCTCGCAACCAGTCAGTATAGCACGCCCATGAGAAGCTCCTGACATCAGG